>CAYGTJ010000216.1:0-1509 GCA_964352755.1 uncultured Alphaproteobacteria bacterium | reverse complement strand
TGGAAGTCGAACCAGAAGCCTAGACCCTAAACGCTAAAAACGTTTATACGCATTAAGCCATCCGCAAAATTAGGGTGGCTTTTTTCTATGTTTATTGACCCCGTTGTCTAAATCAATTTGTCTAAATCGATGTTCCCGCGTATGCTACGCCCACACAAATAAACAGGATGCGCGCGCAATGATTATCGCAATCGATGGCCCCTCAGGGGCGGGGAAGGGAACGCTTGGAAAGGCACTTGCACAAAAATATCAGCTAATCCATGTGGATACCGGTTTGCTCTACCGAATTGTCGGTTTTAACAGTCATCGTGATGGTGTTGATATCTCTGATAAAAAAGCAGTGGCGAAAATTGCTGGGTCAACTGATCTCTCAGATTTTGATAATCCCGATTTACGTTCGGAGGAAACAGCAAAGCGTGCGTCTGTTGTGTCTGCGTACCCCCAGGTTCGCGCAACCCTGTTGACGTGGACACGGGATTTTGTGGCACGCATTCCCGAAGCCTATCCTGGCGTGTATAAGGGCGCTGTGCTCGATGGGCGCGACATTGGAACTGTTGTTTTCCCCCGTGCGAATGTGAAGCTGTATATAACAGCATCTTCCCATGCCCGGGCAACACGTCGGGTTAATCAACTCCAACAAAGCGGAATGCCTGCGGAATTTGATGCTATTTTGTATGCCATTAACGAACGCGATGCCCGGGATATCAATCGTCCCGATAGTCCGCTCATTCCTGCGAGCGATTCGTGTATTATCGATACCACAGAAATGACCGCCAATGATGTGTATGAAAAGGCGTGTGCCTATATAGCGACACGGGTGGATGCGGAAATCTCACCGCGTGGATAAAAGCAGGCAGATGCGTGAAATTTTCCTGGATTTTTGAAATTCAATGGGCTATACAGATGCCACGAACGCCAGAGGTGTTTGATGAAAGGAAATTTTAATGACTGAAATGCAACAACCAACCAATATGCCTGACTTTGGCCAAGAAGGAGGGTTTTCCCAACTTCTCGATGAACACATGGGCGAACATTCCCTTCTTGGGAAAGTCCTCAAAGGTCGCATCGTACGCCAAGATCGTGAGGCAGTATCAATCGATGTCGGCTTAAAATCTGAAGGCCGCGTTCCGCTACGCGAATTCGCAACAGGAAGCAGTGTCCCTGAGCTCAAAATCGGCGATCTTGTCGATGTATATGTTGAGCGCATGGAAGGCGCTACCGGCGATATCGTCCTTAGCCACGAACGTGCGCGCCGTGAGGCCTCATGGATTGAGCTTGAAAAGAAATGCGAAGCCGAAGAACACGTTAATGGTGTTATTATTTCTCGGGTTAAGGGTGGTTTCACCGTTGACTTGGGGGGTGCGATTGCATTCTTACCAGGCAGCCAGGTTGATGTGCGTCCAGTGAAAGATGTTGATGCCCTTATGGGAATCGAACAACCATTTGCCGTTCTTAAGATGGATCGCCCCCGCGGAAACATCGTTGTTTCTCGCCGTGCGGTTCTTGAGG
>CAYGTJ010000215.1:0-1509 GCA_964352755.1 uncultured Alphaproteobacteria bacterium | reverse complement strand
CTCCTATGTCTTTATAAATAGATGTCAGTTCTGTCGCAATGTCAGCAAACATTTCTTTGGCGGAATCAAGGCTTTGAAGATTAAGACAGCGAAGCCGACGTTCATCTTTTTTCACCTTCAGATAGCGCGCCTGATACCCTGCGTACAAGACACCACCGATCATACCTCCGCCCGGGATCGGAACCACAGAAAATATTCCATTGACTGCATCTTTGGCAAGATCCAACTCATCATATTTGACGGAAATCCCACCGCTAGAGGCCACATCTACCATATAGCAGGATTCAAGATGACCATAGATTGCGCTAAATAACGCAGATTGCTCACCAACCACACGCTTTTCTCTTGCCAAAACAATCGGTGCCATGGCCTGGGTTAGACGCTGCAACCCAAGGCGTGCCCTTTGGCGCTCTTTTTCAGCAACAATCATCGCATTCATCATGGCCATTTGCTGGGTGGCCGCGTGCAATTGCATCTGGGTCAGGTGATCAACATCTGCGCGTAGGGTGCCATTCATCTGTAATGCCATCTGTACGGCAGTTGCAAGCATTGCACGAAACTCATGGGTTCGTGTGTCCATTGCCCCCTCAATCAACGCCAAACGATCAGTAATGTGTGCCGAAACAATCACTGTTTCACCCGATATAACCGCGGATCTCACCTCTGTTTCATCACGAAAATCATCACCTGATATTGAGATGAGTCCTAATTCCTCCGCCACAGGATCAAGTACTTCCTCCTCAAAAAAACGCCTGTAAAGAGCCCTTCGCTCACGCACAGACCCAGCCGTGAGATCAGATTCGGCGCGCTTTCGATGCGATGGTACATCGGTGAATTCCCCGACGACAGAATCACTGGCCGTTACCGCCCGTGATCGGCTCACCCTCCGGTGTGAAGGCTCTAATGAAGCGATTGTTGAAGAAGGAGAGATTGAAAATTCCCGGAGTTCGATCCATTCAACGACCCTAGATGCAGAACCTGTGGAAGCAGCAATCGCCCCCCTCACTGGCGAATCAACATCCAAGCCCGCCCAGGCTGCACCACGTGATCGCGATTTCCAACTGGGCACTGAAACCGCCAGAGATTCCGACCATGCACGTGAATGTGTTGGTAAAGCATATGCCTCAACGGCGACACCCGTATCACACGCGTGTACCTGACATGTGTTTATCAGTGCGAAAAATATGACAGTGATTGTGAAAAAAGTGCTTCCCATAGGACGGTGCAAAAATTGACCATCTACTCATGTTCCTTTGGAAAGGTTAACAAATCCTTAACGGCCACTACCGTAGTGACGTAGAAAAATACCCACATATCCGCTGGAATCCTCTAAAACAAAGAGAAAATCACACTACGGTACGTAGCAACCACGAGCATCGATAGAAAAAGCATAAAACTAGATCTAACAGGAAACGCTACATAAACGCATTCGTTGTGAGTAAAATAATGACTAAATTGAAATTGAACCAGGTGTTCATGCAGGTCAGGTCAGGTCAGGTATAGTATGAA
>CAYGTJ010000214.1:298-1511 GCA_964352755.1 uncultured Alphaproteobacteria bacterium | reverse complement strand
TGCCGTGTATTGTGAAGGTGACGAACTTAGAAAACGGCCGCAGTATCCGGGTGAAGGTTAACGATAGGGGGCCTTTTGCTCAACCTGAGAATCGTATTATTGATTTATCAGAACGCACGGCGAAAATTCTAGGATTTCATCGCAAGGGTATTGCCAAAGTGCGCATTGAAACACTCGTAAATGACAGCGTGCGTGTGGCGCGTGGCGCGCGCGTGTACAACCGTTCAGGCGGGGGCTATTTTACCCCTGCTCAGTTTAACCGGGGGACGCGTAGAAATGCCACGACATCAACGCCGATGAAAGTTGCCTATCGCGACCGTAGCAATCGTTTGTTGATGAAGGCCAGGCCTCAAGCACTTCCTGATCATAAATTACACACCAGCCGGGGGGGCACGCAGGCACACGTGCGAGAGGAGAGAAGTCAACATATTATGCAGCTGTCACGGGTAAAACCACGTCCGCAACCCTTGCCAAGATCTAAATCAAGGCGTATGAATATTAGATAGTTTGTTGCGATTATCTGTATGAATTTTTCACGCGTTTCTCTTGTTTTATCCTTTGTTATTTTGCTTGCGCCTACATTTGCAGCGGGCGACCCACCAACGATTGGAACGCGTGCGCAACAAGCCTATGTCCTCGATTGCCTATCAGGTGCTGTGCTTTTGCGTAAAAACGCGGATCAAAAAATGACGCCTTCATCCATGACAAAGATGATGACGGCTTACGTGACGTTGATGCGTATTAGGCAAAATGATATTTCTGAGACTGATCTTTTCCACGTGAGTGAACGTGCCTACAAAATGGGCGGATCGCGGATGTTTCTTGAAATTGGTTCAAATGTCACGGTGAGCGATCTGCTCATGGGGACGGTTGTGGTTTCTGGTAATGATGCAAGTGTGGCACTTGCCGAAGGCATTAGCGGCACAGAAGAAGATTTTGCCGGTGAAATGAATCAGATGGCCGGGCGTATCGGGATGCATAATACAAATTTTGTGAACGCGTCGGGGTGGCCACATAAATCGCATTATTCAACTGCTGAAGATCTTGCCCTGCTTGCACGGCGTACGATTCAGGACTTTCCGGAACAGTATAAAAAATATTATCTTCCCCATAAATTTTCACACAATAATGTTTCGCAACCGAATCGTCTGCCGTTATTGGGGCGTGAAGCATACGGTGTTGATGGTCTCAAAACAGGTAGTTCTGACAAGGG
>CAYGTJ010000214.1:0-288 GCA_964352755.1 uncultured Alphaproteobacteria bacterium | reverse complement strand
ATCAATGGGATGAAGGATAAAAAAGAACGGTTTGAAGAGGCGCGATCTGTTTTGACATGGGCGTTTTCACAGTTCCGCACCCTAAACGTTGCGGAAAACGGTGTTTCCCTGGGGCAATTTGATGTGTGGTTGGGTGCGCAAGCCCAGGTCAGCGTTGCCACAAACGATGATGTGTTTTACACCCTTGCGCGTCGAGACATCCCCGACCTTAAGGCAGAAATTCGTGTAAGGGCACCAATTCCAGCCCCGATAAAAAAAGGAATGGAAGTGGGAAAACTCGTTGTTACC
>CAYGTJ010000213.1:415-1515 GCA_964352755.1 uncultured Alphaproteobacteria bacterium | reverse complement strand
GGCGCGCGCTAGCCGATGCCCATCAGTTGCCACATCGCGCATTTCATTAGCGCCCTTTGGGTGCAACAAAACACCGTTCAAGTAATAACGCGCCTCTTCGTTGGACATGGCAAAGCGCACTTGATCCATGGCTTTATACATATCTTGAGCTGGCATTGTGAAGTTATGAATGAGCGTGCTGCGTTGCACTGAAGGGAAATCCTCAGGCGCGATGCACGAAACATTGAATTCAATGTCACCCGAAACAATGTTGAGCTGCTGCTTATCTGTCATCAGTTCACATTTTAATTCCGCATTCGCTGGGAATTTCCGCACAATCTCGAACAACCGATGTGCGGGAATTGTTGTACTTCCTGACAAAATAATTTTTGCATCAATCGATTCAATCAACGACAGTTCAAGATCGGTAAACGTGATTGTGAGTTTCCCATCTTCAGCGGTGATTAATGCGTTTGATAGAATCGGCACAGTGGTGCGTTTTTCAACAACATTTTGGCCGTGTGTAAGGGCTTTAAGAATAACTTCGCGTTTAATTTCAAATTTCATTGAGACCAGTTCCAACCACAAATATATTAATAAAAATACACTATCATAAAAATATGGGCTTAGCTACTCAGCAAGCGCTTTAATAGGTCGATATCTTCTTGCAAGCCAAGATCTTTACTTATCAACTCTTCAACCTTTTTGACAGCATGCAAAACCGTTGTATGATCACGCCCGCCGAACTTTCGGCCGATCTCTGGCAACGATAGGGGCGTCAGCATTTTTGTCAGATACATGGCCACCTGACGGGGGCGCACGACTGTTCGCAAGCGACGCACAGAGTGCATATCCGAAATACGCACATTAAAATGTGCCGCAACTTTTTTCTGGATTTCCTCAGGTGAAACAAGCCGTTCATTTGCACGCACAAGATCTCGCAGCACTTCTTGTGCCATATCAATGTTTAAATGACGCCCAACCAGCGTTGAATGAGCAACCAAACGGGTCAACGCCCCCTCGAGCTCTCGGACATTTGATGAAATTTTGTGCGCCAAAAACTCAAACACAGCCATAGGAACAATTGTGTCAAGCTTTTCAGCTTTTGCCTGCAAAATACC
>CAYGTJ010000213.1:0-405 GCA_964352755.1 uncultured Alphaproteobacteria bacterium | reverse complement strand
GAACATCTGCCACCAACCCCCATCCCAGACGGGATTTTAGGCGTTCTTCCATGCCCTCAAGATCTGAAGGTGATTTATCCGCAGAAATAACCACTTGTCTGTTTTGATCAACGAGCGCATTAAATGTATGAAAAAATTCCTCTTGGGTTGAATCTTTCCCACTTATAAACTGCACATCATCAATCATTAAGATATCAACTGAGCGAAATTGCTCTTTAAAAGCAACCGTATCCTTAAAACGAAGGGCGCGAATAAACTGATACATAAATTTTTCTGCGGACATGTATATGACCTTTCGATCAGGACACGTCGTTCGAAGGTGCCACGCAATCGCATGCATCAAATGTGTTTTTCCTAACCCGACGCCCCCATAGAGAAAAAGCGGATTAAAGGGGACTACATCTG
>CAYGTJ010000212.1:0-1558 GCA_964352755.1 uncultured Alphaproteobacteria bacterium | reverse complement strand
AGACTAATATCGCTTTCACTAATCGCACCGACACCTGTTCCAACAACCTGTACACTCACTTCATCAGTACCAATTTTGGCAAGTGAACCACCGATGGCCTCTTGAGAACCCTGAACGTCAGCCTTAATAACGACGGCCATTTCTTTACCGGCACCCGTTTCTGAAAACAACTGATCCATTGTTTTGCGTGTAGCGGCAACGTGGGCTTCGCGTGATTTGCGTTGACGATATTCTGCAATCTCGCGTGCCTGGGTCTCAGACTCAACGACGGAAAATTCATCACCCGCACCTGGTGCCCCATTAAAGCCAACAACCTCAATAGGTGTTGCTGGCCCTGCTTCCTTCACCCGGGCGTTACGCTCATTTTTTAAGAGACGCACACGTCCATATTCTGTACCGGCAACGAAAATATCACCCATTTTCAACGTGCCACCCTGAACAAGAACCGTCGCAACAGGGCCTTGCCCCACTTCCATACGCGATTCAACGACAACACCATTGGCAGAACGATTGGGGTTTGCCTTCAATTCCATTAACTCAGACTGGAGCAAGATAGCTCCTTCAAGCTTATCAAGTCCTTCTCCGGTTTTTGCAGAAACCTCAATACACTGGACATCACCGCTCATATCTTCAACAACGATTTCATGCTGCAAAAGATCAGTTTTCACACGGTTTGAATCAGCCTCAGGCAGATCAATCTTGTTAACAGCCACAATAATAGGCACGTTGGCTGCTTTCGCATGCTGAATAGCCTCAACCGTTTGGTCTTTCACACTATCGTTCGCAGCAACCACAAGAATCACAATATCCGTAACATTTGCGCCACGGGCACGCATTTGGCTAAACGCTGCGTGACCCGGCGTATCAATAAAGGTAATACGATCACCTTTTTTCGTTTTCACCTGGTAAGCCCCAATATGCTGGGTAATTTTACCGGCTTCACCATGGGCAACATCTGAGTGACGGATCGCGTCAAGAAGTGACGTTTTTCCATGGTCAACATGTCCCATAATCGTGACCACGGGACAGCGTGGAGATAGATTCTCAGGTGCGTCATTCGCCGACAGGTCATCTTGCTCAACATCACTTTCAGATACGCGACGGTGATTATGACCCAGTTCAGTCACAACAAGTTCTGCGGTATCCGCATCAATTGTTTGATTTGCTGTCACCATTTCGCCAAGATTCATAAGCGCTTTAATTACAACGGCCACGCGTTCGGCCATACGATTGGCGAGTTCTTGCACAGTAATTACTTCAGGAATTGTAACTTCACGAACAACTTTTTTCGTTTCCATGGGTTGTGAGAGACGCTTACGCTCTTTGTCACGTGCCCGGCGAAGTGATGCCATACTCCGGGTGCGCGGTACCGCAATGTCTTGGGTAATATCCATCGCCTGGCGAACAGACATACGTCCCGTATCGCGGCGACCTCCATCAGAAATACGTGACGCTGGTGCCTTATTTCGGCGGGCAGCATCTTCTTGTGCACTTGATGGGCGCGGGGCATCCGTAAATGTACGTTGCGGGCGGCGCTCACCATCAGCTGGCGAAAATC
>CAYGTJ010000211.1:0-1568 GCA_964352755.1 uncultured Alphaproteobacteria bacterium | reverse complement strand
GTTGAAATTCCGTACCTTGGGGGGCGCATTTCATTGCATGCAAATCATCCAGTGACATTTGTTTGGGGGTAACCGCAACAGATGTTTTGCATTGGGTGTGAAATTGATCCACCACGTCAGATGCATCACCGAATCCTGCAAAAACGATTTCATTTGTATCTGTAAATAGGGTGTGCAACGTCGTCGATGTTTCAGGAATTCTATTTGTTGAGAGATAGCGGTACGTCATATATAACCTCAAATCATTACGCTTAGAACGATAGCCTCCAATACAGCGGAACAGCTGACGCTAGCCTCGACTATAGCCGGCGCTAGCCATGGGACACGCCCTCATGCCAGGCGAGGAAACTCAACACATTCCAAAGACGATACGGATTATCCACCGCGCCTGATACATGTTGCGCCATCATATGCTCCAGGTTCTCATGTTGAAAGTACTGCTTTGCGGCATCCGTTGCAATTAATTCCTGCGCCCATCCGTGAAGTGGCCCACGCAGCCACGCACCAATCGGCACACCAAATCCCATTTTCGGGCGATCAACAAGGTGTTGCGGGACGTAATCATATAAAATATCTTTCAACAGACGTTTTCCGCCCTGGGATGTCCGTTTGTAGGCCATGGGCAACGTCCATGCATATTCGATCAACCGGTGATCAAGCAACGGAACACGGGACTCAAGTGAAACAGCCATGCTTGCGCGATCAACTTTTGCCAAGATATCCCCAGGTAAATATTGCAACGTATCGGCAATCATAAAGTTTGCGATCAGATCAGGGTGAAATTGCTGTTCGTAGGCGGTAACAAACGTATGCATCAGCTCAGGATTGATAATTTCAGCCGGATCCCACTGTTGGACGAGACGAAACGTCATGTATGCATCGGAGCTACGAAAAATAGTACCCAAACGATTGAGTCGTGTGGCGTGATGTTTCCCAAGAGATGCCGGAATAACGGATGTTGGGATTTTTTCCAATAACCACCCCAGGACTTTGGGAAAGAGCACCGCATTTTTATAGCGGGCAATTTTCTCGGCAAAATCATAACGGGAATAGCCGCCGAAGATCTCATCACCGCCATCGCCTGATAACGTCACGGTGACCTTAGATTTTGCAAGTTTGGCCACCAAATGCGTGGGGATAGCCGACACATCGGAAAAAGGTTCGCTATACATGTGGGGCAGTAACGGAATCGCATCCCGGGCATCTTGGGGGGTCACATAGTGTTCGTGATGATCGGTACCTAGGTGCGTGGCCACATCTCGGGCATAGATAGCTTCATTAAAGTTTTGTTCGTTAAACCCGATCGTGAACGTCTTGATAGGGGATTTACTGTTGTTTTGAAGGATGGCCGTCACCAGCGACGAATCAATACCCCCTGAAAGCAACGAACCAAGGGGAACATCGGACATCATTTGTCCGGTGATGGATTGCGTAAGCAGATCATGGACGCGGTCTTTGGCCTGGCTATACGAAACCGAGTTTGCTGGTGTTTCCCGGGTCATATCATTCAATCGCCAATACGTGTGCAGTTTTGGCTTTCCCCCCAGGGTGTGCGTCAAATACTGGCC
>CAYGTJ010000210.1:0-1568 GCA_964352755.1 uncultured Alphaproteobacteria bacterium | reverse complement strand
TTCCAAGACCAAGGATTTGCTGATCAAGGGTTCCAAGACCAAGGATTCGCTGATCAAGGTGAAATGCCGTACTAATAACTTAAGAGGGCGTTACCCCCCTCACAAGTCAACAAAAGCCCTTACCATGTAGGGGCTTTTTTTTGCGCATAACTGTTTCACAAAGACTACACATGAAACTTTGCTGTGGCGGCTTGAATGGCCTCCTCCAGAGACGGCAGTCCCATTTGTTTGCGTAACTCATCCACGTTATTTTTATCCGCAAGTGTATACGCCTCAATCACCCCCGCCTGATTTGTAATAAGAACAGTTCCATAGCGCTGGGGTTCTCCCTTACGGTGCGCACAGTGGTCGTAAAAAAACGCGTACTGCCATCCTGGGAGTCCTTTCCCTAGGACTTTTTCCATTTCCTGTAAAAAAAATGCGGCCACCTCAGGAATTCCCAACGCATTCTGTGCAAGCAACCATGTATTCATGTGCAACTCTTTATCCTCAGAATCCACAGGCCAGCCATGCGTTTTTACATAGGTCTCAAGAAAACGGACAGACTCACTACGACTCTGGTTCAGGGCATCAAGAACATTTTTGGGAACCTCACCATGTGTTTGCACAACCGTATTTATTTTGGCAACGTAGCTCTTTTCTTTGTCAACATATTCTTTTATACGGTGAATTTTGCTTTTATTTTCTTCCATATGAACACTATCTACTTAGATATTAATATTTTTTTAACCAATGAGACATAAGCTTTACATATCAATTGCATGATTCAATTCCCTCCTCTTGCACGTTGAAATGCACGTGATCGAGATGAACATGCTAGGGAGGTTAACATGTTTGCTAGACATTTGCTCCTGTCGGTAACACTAACATTTACCGGAGCTTCGTTAAACACAATATATTCATCTGGTAGTCACATACCCGCCGTAGAGTCTGGGGATTTGCATGTTCGCGGTCCTTTTTCTGCCTCACTTTCGCGCACGGTGCATGAACGAAATCTTGCTGCTGCAGCCGCCAATGACGCCACTAGTGACGCCACTAGTGACGCCGCCCCCGTTGCACCCGCAACAGCAGAAAGTCTGTCAACAAGAGCCGCACATCCTCCCGCCATCCCCGGTGATGCACTGCACCCTGACTATACCGCGGTTCGTGCCCTACTCCCCTTACATGCACGTGATGGGGTTTCGCTATCCCCTCCCCACGCCACCCGTGGAACAACCTATGAAACCGCAGCGACAGCGGCGGCAACATCAGCAAGAATGTCATCACGCCTTGCGCATCTCTCCCTTGGACTATCAGAGCATTCAACATTCACAGAAATCTGGGATCGCAAAGAAACACCTAGACGCCCCCCAGTAACCCATCGCCTCTTACACATTGCCGCGGGAACAACCTCGGCACTTTCAGCTCTAGAAGAACTTCGCTACATTGAAAAAGCTGCCGAACGACCAATTGGTGATATATTTTCAGCAGGATCAGGGGCATCACTGGCAGGAAGTTTTGTAATTGCAGCTCTTTTTACACGAAATTCTGAAGAACGATACCGCAGCGTTGACGAAGTTGAAATGTTG
>CAYGTJ010000209.1:0-1582 GCA_964352755.1 uncultured Alphaproteobacteria bacterium | reverse complement strand
ATCTTCCCCCCATGAAGGGACGCTTTAATTTCGATACCGTTAAAATGATCACGATGATGGATGACAGTGTGATGTTTGAGGCATTTAAAGCGGGACGCTTAAATTTCCGCTCAGAAAACGCAACCCAACGTTGGGAAAAAGGGTATAATTTCCCTGCGGTAATCCGCGGTGAAGTACGCAAACAACTCGTCAAAATTGCCCCGTTTTCTGGATGTTCGGTGTTGCACATGAATATGCGACGGGAGCCCCTTCAACGCATTTCCCTTCGTCGCGCCCTTCAAACGGTTTTTGATTTTTCACGCATTAATAATACCTATTTTGCTAAACTCAACCGTGATGCCCGTAGTTACTTTGCGGGCTCAGAATTTGAGGGAAATAAGGTCATTTCAGTTGCCGAGAAAGAACGCGTAACAAACCTCACGCTTACTGATCTTCCGGAAGGATTTGAAGATACCTACAGTGAACCTGATCACCTCAAATCACAACGTGCGCGTCTCGTATTTGCACAGAATCTCTTGAAAGCAGATGGATTCCGCCTGAAAAATGGGGGACTTTACGCACCAGGTGAGCGTAAACCACTTGAGTTTGATATTATATATCCAGCGGGATCCAACACCTACGACAAAATTATGCTGGACATCAAACGCAACGCAAAACGCCTGGGAATTGCCATAAAGCTTCGCACACTTGAGCCCGCACAGCTTATTCATAAGCAGAATAGTTTTGACTATGATCTGATTATTGGTGCCTCGGTACAAAGTCTCTCGCCCGCGAATGAACAACGCAGTTTTTGGGGATGCAAGGCCGCGAAAATAAAAGGGTCACGAAATCTCTCTGGGGTGTGTAATGCAAATATTGATAAGGTGATCGAGGACATTATTGATGCATCAACGCTTGAAAAATTACGGCCACGAGTACAACTCCTCGACCGATTTTTGTTACACATGTATATTGGAATACCCCTATGGCATACACCTGTGATAAAACTCGCGATGCGTAACGAAATAAAACTCCCTCCCACGATTGATATGGCAACGCAGTTTGATATCTATTCGTTATGGCATGAAGGGGAAACGCCCTAATGCTTGCAACCTACATTATTCGCCGACTTTTGCTGATTATCCCTACCTTGTGGGCAATTATTACGTTGAATTTTGTGATTGTTCAATTTGCACCGGGGGGGCCTGTGGAACAAGCAATCGCCCAAATGCGGGGCATGGGAATTGATAACGGGGGTGGATTTTCAACATCGATGAACAGCACATCAGAATCAACCGCAGGCGCACAAGGTATTGATCCTGAAATCGTTAACGAACTCGAACGGATGTATGGTTTCGATAAACCGGCACACGAGCGCTATTTCATCATGATAAAAAATTATCTGAAATTTGACCTAGGAAAGAGCTATTACAAGAACGAAACAGTGATCTGTCTTATCAAACAAAAGCTACCGACATCGATAACACTTGGGTTTTGGTCGACCCTCTTAATTTATCTGATCGCAATTCCCCTGGGTGTTGCCAAAGCTCGCTACCACAAGACACGCTTTGATTATCTGACCAGCGGCTTTGTTTCGTTGGCC
>CAYGTJ010000208.1:0-1595 GCA_964352755.1 uncultured Alphaproteobacteria bacterium | reverse complement strand
GGGATTGAGGTGCTCGGGAATAAATTACCCGGAAGACCAATCACTGCATCAAGAATGTTGTCCCGAATCAATTTCTCACGGATACGGCCTTCTGCGCCACCACGGAAAAGAACCCCATGGGGAACGACCACCGAAACCCGACCTTCTTTTTCAACAGCCGCTTCAATCATGTGACTGATAAATGCATAGTCGCCCTTTGATTTTGGTGGAACCCCACGCCAGAAGCGGTTATATGTATCGGCTTCGGCTTCATCGGCTCCCCATTTATCTAAAGAGAAAGGTGGGTTAGCGACGATGTTATCAAATTTCATCAAGCGGTCGTTTTCCACCAATGTTGGCGAGGTTAGCGTATTACACCACTCAATGCGGGCGGAGTCAGTGCCATGCAGGAACATATTCATGCGGCACAAAGCCCATGTGCTGCCATTCACTTCCATGCCATAGATTGAATAGTTACGATCACCGACAGCTTTGGCCGCTTCGATTAAAAGCCCACCGGAACCACAAGCTGGATCACAAATACGCGCACCTACTTTTGGTTTGCAAAGCTGAGCAACCAACTTTGAAACTTTATGTGGCGTGTAGAACTCTCCCGCTTTTTTACCTGCATCAGAGGCAAAGCGCTCAATCAGGTAAATATAAACATTACCAATCACATCTTCCGAGATACGCGATGGGCGCATACCAAGCTGGGGCTTATTAAAGTCTTCCAGCAGCATTTTTAGGCGACGGTTACGGTCTTTGGTTCTGCCAAGATTCGATTCAGAGTTGAAGTCAATATTTCGGAACACGCCTTCAAGTTTGCTTTTGTTGGATGTTTCAATTGAGTCCAATGCAATATTAATCAACTCACCGATATTGGCTTCATTGCGCTTTTCATAGAGATCATAAAAGCTTGCATCTTTTGGAAGAATAAAACGTTCACGCTCCAGCTTGCGGCGAATACGAACATCGTCATCGCCATATTGTTTGCGATACTCCTCATAATGATCTGTCCAGACATCCGAGATATATTTCAGAAAAAGCATCACGAGAATATAGTCTTTGTAACCAGCCGCATCCATAACGCCACGAAAGGTATCACAAGCAGACCAAGCAGCATTATTAACATCCTGCTGCTTAATTGATTTATTTGGCATTATCGTGTCCAACAATCACTCATTCTTTTTGTTTAGCATGATGTTGATAAAATTCGCACTAAAATTTCGTATGCATAACTCGAATCACCCTTACGTACTGAACGTATTCAAGGCGCCCTGGTTCTGCACGTAAAATAAAGGGATCATTTTTCCTCATAACAAGATGTTTCCCCCAAGCCTTGAATAACCCTCCCTTGTGTTTCAACGCTTAGGGTGCCATAGCTTATGAATGTAGTGAGCGGACTTTCATGTCCCAGGTTTTGACTCCAGGCCTTGAATTGCTCTGGTGTTGTGCAAATTTTCTGCCCCAATTCCACAAGCGTCTTTCTTAACAAATGTGGCGTGTAATAATTCAGATCCGCGGCTTCAAAGGCTTCTTTAAAGATTTTACGCACTTGCGTGGCGGATTTCCAATGAACAGGCTCCAATAGACCAGCTTGAACCGAGTTGTTTTCA
>CAYGTJ010000207.1:0-1599 GCA_964352755.1 uncultured Alphaproteobacteria bacterium | reverse complement strand
GAAAGCAAAACCAGACGTGTTTAATCATAATCTTGAAACAGTTCCGCGTTTGTACGCATCAGTTCGCCCAGGTGCGCGCTATTTTAACTCACTTCAGTTGCTTGCCAATGTGAAAAAAAATGACCCGAGCATGTTTACCAAGTCAGGCCTGATGGTTGGTCTGGGTGAAACCAAGGAAGAAATTTATCAGGTGATGGATGACCTGCGTGCGGCAGATGTAGATTTTATTACGATCGGCCAATATTTACAGCCATCTCCCAAGCATCACCCGGTTGTGGATTTTATTACCCCTGATGCCTTTGCTGATTACACACGGATGGCAAAAGGTAAGGGGTTTTTGGTGGCATCATGTTCGCCACTTACGCGTTCGTCCTATCATGCGGACGAGGATTTTATGAAATTACGCGATGCCCGGGCTAAAAAGTTACAGTCGGTATGACGACGTACCACGAAACACGTGAGCTTATATTCTCCCCTGAAGCCCTTTTCAGTATTGTATCTGATGTTGCGTCATATCCCCGATTTATTAAGGGCTGCCAACGAATCGAGGTGCTTTCCCGAGAGGGTGATTCGCTCACGGCAAAAGTGACCGCAGGATTTGGCCCATTTCAAGAGACATACACGTGCAATGTGCATTTGAAACCTCATGTTGAAATTCGTGTAGAGTACGTTGAGGGCCCTTTTTCACATTTGGAAAACATGTGGACATTTACGCCCACGGAAAAAGGAACGAAAATTGATTTTACAATTTCGTTTCAGTTTTACTCATCATTCTATCAATTTATGATGGAGGGTGTGTTTAAAAAACTCGTTCACGATACAATTTGTGCCTTTGAGGATGAAGCCAACCAACGTTTGTTGGAATAATAATACATCTGTATGTTGCTTTTTTTTCATGATAAAGTGTTCATAGGTTTTTTTAGGATAGGTTATGAAAATACAGAATATACTAGCAGCTTCAATTCTTGCTATTAACATGTTTACATTGGTGAGTGCTCGTCAGGTTGGCTCCGCGCAGGTAGTCCCAGCGCCAGCAGTTTCTGAGGCGGCACCTCAATCAGGATGGAATTTAAATCAAATTAGAAGTGAACATCGCAGGCAAAATGCAGCGAAGGGTGATGCGGCAACGCTTTGTTCGGACCTGTGTAATAAACAAACATGTCGCGATCCCAATCAAGCGAGTCGCTGTGTGGTTGCATGTCGTGCGGCAATGTATAAGAAAAACCCTGACGGAAGCTATAAAATTGATGCCAGAGGTAAGCACGTCAAAGTGCGGCCTCATCAAAAAACTGCTTTTGGAACAGAGATGAATACCAAGGGAATTAATCGTGCATACAATGATTGTAAAGGCGCGCTAGCAAAGGTGGGCAAGCAAGTTCCTGATTTTGTTTCAACAACAATGCGTACACAATCAACGCGCGCAGATTTACCTGTTCGTGGGACTGAGGATCCTTCTTATTCTGAGCCTGTGGCACCGATGCGTCCTGCTGAAGATAAAAGTTTTGATGCACGTGACGACGATGCGTTGGGTTCACAGGATCAATCAGCTTATGATTCAAGGGGTACGGTTTCTGAATCGTCGGCTGCAGTGTCTGGAGG
>CAYGTJ010000206.1:0-1601 GCA_964352755.1 uncultured Alphaproteobacteria bacterium | reverse complement strand
AGATGTAATTATCATTAATAAAAGTTAATATATTATTAAAACAAAGTAATGATTTAGTTTTATGTTTTTTTATTTGATTTTAAACGTCGAATAATCTCAACTTTTGCACGAATAGCCTGGGCATCAGCAACCTGTAACGCGCGCGCCTCAACCTCAGCTTGGTGATTTTTTCGTGTCTCAAGTTCCATAATCGCAGACTCAAGACTCTTATCATCGATTGTATCGAGGGCTAAGGCCTCTTCACACGCAAGGGTCACACGCTCTGAATGAATATCAAGCACGCCCCCAGATATGTAAAAGGCGCGTTTCTTTGAGCCACTTACGCGCATAATCACAAGCCCAGACGCCAATAGCACGATCATTTCTGCGTGCCCCGCGAGTACCTCCATGTCACCTGCATAGGCCGGCACGTAAACACTTATTATGTCATCTGTAAAAAGAGTGTCCTCAGGGGTGCGAAGCGTTACTGGAAAAAGAGTTGCCATGGGTGCCTCTACTATGATTTCTTCGCAGCATTGGCACGCACTTCTTCAAGTGTACCTGTCATGTAAAAGGCTTGTTCGGGAATATCATCACACGCACCGTCAATAATTGCGTTGAATCCCTCAATCGTTTTACTCAACGGTACGTACACGCCCTTAGACCCGGTAAATACTTCTGCCACAAAAAATGGCTGGGAAAGAAAGCGCTGAATCTTTCGCGCACGTGCAACCGTGAGTTTATCTTCCTCGCTCAATTCATCAATACCAAGAATCGCGATAATGTCTTGCAAGGATTTATAGGACTGAAGAATCCGTTGCACCTCGCGTGCAACATCATAATGCTCTGCCCCTACAACAGATGGCGTCAAGGCTCGAGACGTTGAATCAAGTGGATCCACCGCAGGGTATATACCAAGCTCCGCAATCTTTCGATTCAAAACCGTGGTGGCATCTAAATGCGAGAATGACGTAGCCGGTGCAGGATCCGTCAGGTCATCTGCGGGTACATAAATCGCCTGCACACTTGTTATTGATCCATTTTGCGTCGATGTAATACGCTCTTGCAACTCACCCATTTCAGTGGCAAGCGTTGGTTGATAACCAACAGCTGAGGGAATACGTCCCAGTAACGCCGAGACCTCAGAACCGGCCTGAGTAAAGCGGAACAAGTTATCCACAAATAACAGAACGTCTTGCCCCTTCACGTCACGAAAATACTCAGCCTGGGTCAGCGCCGTCAACGCCACACGCGCACGCGCACCGGGGGGTTCATTCATTTGTCCGTAAACAAGAGCGGCTTTCGATTCACCCTCGAGGTTGATCACGCCTGATTGAATCATTTCATGATATAGGTCATTGCCTTCTCGGGTGCGCTCTCCCACTCCGGCAAAAACTGAGTATCCTCCATGTGAGCGCGCAACGTTGTTTATCAGCTCCATTATGAGTACTGTTTTTCCAACACCCGCACCACCAAACAAACCGATTTTCCCGCCACGAACGTAGGGTGCCAACAAATCAATTACCTTAATGCCGGTTTCAAGAACATAAGAATCCGTTGATAGTTGGGTAAAATCTGGTGCCGCGCGATGAATTGACCCCATTTCTTTCGATTTGACAGGC
>CAYGTJ010000205.1:386-1607 GCA_964352755.1 uncultured Alphaproteobacteria bacterium | reverse complement strand
CATGGTGATCTGCACCCGGGGAATCTCTTGGTTGCAAACAAACGCATTTCTGCGGTTATCGATTTTGGACTTGCTGGTGTTGGTGATCCTGCGTGTGACTTAACAGTTGCATGGGCACTTCTAAATGCCGATGGCCGCACTATATTACGAGAGAAACTCAACTTTGATGATGACACCTGGATACGCGCCCAGGGCTGGATCATCCGGGGTGCGGCACTTGCTTACCCCTATTATAAAGACACAAACCCAACACTTGCCAATATTGCCCTGCGCAGTCTTGATGAAGTCATGAAAGATCTGAAATAACCCTTTCCTCGGGGAGGTAAGGCCGTGTATATTGATCTTATAAGTTCTCACTATTTTGAATGGGCAGGCTTCCCCTCAATACGATCGCAACATCTGTATTAATCGCCCTTTTGGTCGCGAAGGTTGCTGATGTGGTAAGTGATCGAATGTTCCACGTGGAACAATTGCAAAAACATGCTTTTCCCATCGAAGGTGCCACCACCACGGGAGAGTCTCAGGTGACAACAAAACCGACAGGGCCCGAAGAGATCACAGCGTTTTTGATAACGGCTGACCCTGAGCGCGGCAAACGTGTTGCGAAAAAATGTGTGCAATGCCATGTGTTTGCAAAAAATGGCGCTCATCGCCTGGGCCCTAATCTGTGGAATACGTTTGGCACACAAATTGCACGCCTTGGAAACTACGCCTATTCGAAAGCCTTAAAAGCACTACAAGGCAAATGGAATCTAGATGCCCTCAACGAATATCTCTACAAACCACGGGCGTACGCACCAGGTACAAAGATGTCATTCATCGGCTTAAAAGACCCCCAAGAACGCGCCGACGTTATTGCATATATGAATCAGATGCGTGATAATCCGACCCAACTCGTGAAGAAAAAAACACCATGATGCGTGTGACCTACCTACTGATTTGCGTTTTTATGTTCGTCTTGCCAACTGAGGCCGCGCATGCGCTATCAACCCATGGCCAACCAAAGTACCCGGACAATTTCACGCACTTTGCCTACGTAAACCCGAAAGCGCCCAAAGGGGGAACGTTAATGATGGGGAGTGTTGGCACGTTTAACAGCATCAATCCTTTCATCCTGAAAGGTACGGTGGCACCAGGGATTCCCCCACTACATGCAAGTTTTGCATACGCAACATTGACGACGAAATCTGATGATGAGCCGGCAACTGAATATGGCTATAT
>CAYGTJ010000205.1:0-376 GCA_964352755.1 uncultured Alphaproteobacteria bacterium | reverse complement strand
TGCCGATCGTTCCTACGTTGATTTTTGAATTCGACAGATTGCAACCTTTAGCGACGGATCTCCGATTACGGCACACGATGTGGTGTTTAGCTTTGATACATTTAAAACCAAAGGAACGCCCTTTTTCCGTCAGTATTACAAAGACATAACCCGCGCCGAATCCCTCAACACGCATACGGTACGCTTTCATATCGGTGATAGGAATAACAGAGAATTGCCCGTGATTATTGGCCACATGCCCATCATAAGTCGAAAATTCTGGAGCACGCGAGATTTTGCAACGGATACGACCTCAATTCCTGTGACGAGCGGGCCTTATATAATTAAATCGGTCACCATGGGGAAAGAGATTATCTTTGCCCGCATTAAGAACTGG
>CAYGTJ010000204.1:0-1610 GCA_964352755.1 uncultured Alphaproteobacteria bacterium | reverse complement strand
CCTGTATCACACACTTCCTGACCACGGCTAAGACCATCTGTAACATCCATTGCGATGGTACGAACACTCCCGTCACCGAGATGTTTTGCCACCTCTAGCACGAGCTTACCCGTTTCGGTTTTCACAGTGAGTGCATTGAGCAACGGCGGAACTTTCGTATCGAAATGCACATCAACGACAGCACCTAATACTTGTGAGATTTTTCCTGTTCCTTTATTTGTGCTTTTGGGGTTAGCAGCCATTTAATTTTCACCTTTCATTGATTCGCTTCCTGCGATAATTTCTGTGAGTTCACTTGTGATTTCAGCTTGGCGTTTACGGTTGTATAACAACGTCAATTCGTCAATCATATTTTCCGCATTGCGCGAGGCATTATCCATCGCGCGCATGCGTGAGGCATGTTCACTGGTTACACTCTCGACCAGGCACTGATAAAGTTTACTGCGCACATACAAACGCCACAAGTGCGCTGCACTCTCACGAGGTGCTGGCTCCATAGAGATGACACGTGCATCGCTTTCTTGCGCAGATTCATCAGAATTCCCCGACGCGTCAAGTGGGAAAATTGGTGTGATTGCCGCCTCTTGCACCAACGCACTCTTATAGTGTGTGCCGATACAACGAATCATGCGATAATTGTTTGCATTAAAAAGGGAAAGCACGTGTTTTGCAAGCGCCTCGACTTGGACAAAACTCGGCGTATCGCCAAGCATAAAGTCACCAACGTGGGAAACATCCTCAAAGCGCCCAATGAACTCGCTTGCTTTTTTACCGAGCGTTATCACTTCCACCGTGTTGTTCTCAGGGGCATCACTCTCAAGGCGCTGTCCCTCTATGAGTGACTCCATCAAACGAAATGTGTTTTGATTGTAACTGCCACATAATCCGCGATTGGCCGCAATCAGAATATAGAGATCAGTCCCTGTCTCATCTGCGTTTATATAACGATCAAAGGCCTGAGGTGACTGGGCAACTGCTGCCTGCACAATTTTACTTACTGAATCATTATAGGGTTTCGCCTTTTCATTACGCAGTTGCGCCCCACGCAAACGGGATACGGCAATCATTTTCATGGCTTTCGTAATCTTTTGCGTTGACTGCACTGCAAGACGGCGCTCTTTTAATGATTGCAGCTGAGACATTAGGCATTATCCTCATAGGATTTGCGGACCTTTTCGATAATACCTGCAAGCTCTTTCTTCATGTCATCTGAGAGTTCACCACGATCCGTGATTTCTTTCAGAAATTGTCCATGCTTTTTCACGCATACATCGAGCAGTTTTCCAAGAAAAACCTCAATTCGCGCCGTGTCCATAGCATCTAGATGCCCGTTCGTACCGGCAAAAACCTGAACCAACTGCTCTGCCATAGAAAGAGGTGCGTACTGATCCTGTTTCAAAATCTCAACCAGTCGCTCACCCCGGCGCAATAATTGCTGAGTTGCTTGATCGAGGTCACTTGCAAACTGGGAAAACGCTTCCATTTCACGGTACTGAGCAAGCTCAAGTTTCACAGGGCCCGCAACCTTTTTCGTAGCCTTCGTTTGTGCAGCAGACCCCACGCGACTAACGGATAGCCCGACGTTAATCGCAGGTCGCACACCCTTGTAA
>CAYGTJ010000203.1:0-1635 GCA_964352755.1 uncultured Alphaproteobacteria bacterium | reverse complement strand
ATCGTGACGAGCGTTCAGGCACAAAGTTTGCCGATATGGATCTCATCGGTTGCCCGTGGCAGATTATTGTCGGCCCTCGCGATGCCAAGGAAGACACAATAGAGATTAAAAACCGCCGTTCAGATGAGCGCCAGAGCCTTAAGGTTGACGAGCTGATACCTTTCCTGCAAGAGAAACTCGCCCGTGTTTAATCGCCTTGAAATCCAGATCGCTCAACGATTCATGCGTGCACGCAAAAGTGAACGAAGTATTTCCCTGATCACAGGATTTTCGTTCGTGGGCGTAATGCTCGGTGTTGCAACACTTATCATTGTGATGTCGGTGATGAATGGATTTCGCGAGGAAATCACCAAAAGTGTCCTCGGGTTTAATGGGCATATTGTTGTAAAACCTGGGGTTCATAAGGGAATAACAGATCATGATTCACTGGTTCATAAAATACGTTCACTTAAAGGAATCACCCGCGTAACACCCATGGTTGAGGGGCAAGCTCTTGTCTTCCAGAATCAACATGCAACCGGTGTCATCACCCACGGGATTTCCCCAGATGATTTGACAACTCGCGATTTTATCGCCAAAAACATTATCCATGGAAAACTCTCACACTTTTCTCAAACACCCAACGCAATCATCATCGGCAGTGTCCTTGCCAAACAGCTAGGTGTATTTCCAGGTGATAGCGTCACCCTGGTGGCACCTGAGGCAAACAGCACCGCCTTTGGTCTCATTCCCCGCATGCGGGCGTTTACTGTTGTTGCTATCTTTCAAATCGGCATGACAACGTTTGATAAAGGCATGGCGTTTATCCCGCTGAAATCCGCCCAACAGTTTTATCGCCTGCCTGATCAAGTAAATCAGATTGAGGTTTTTACACAAGATCCTCATCACGTGTCGCACATGCGTGAACAAATAAAACCTCTCAAAATCGGAACGCATGTCTATGACTGGCAACAGCTCAACAAAACATTTTTTACATCCATTGAAATTGAACGAAACATGATGTTTCTGATTTTGACGCTTATTGTTTTGGTCGCCACATTTAATATTATTTCAAGCATTACAATGTTGATTAAAGATAAACAATCAAGCATTGGCATTCTTCGAGCAATGGGGCTTTCTCGACAAGCGATTCAGCGTATATTCTTTATGTGTGGGGCATCCATTGGTCTGATGGGGACATTCGTTGGGTTGTTTCTTGGCCTACTGGTTAGCTACAATATTAGTACTGTGCAAAAGATTGTTTCATGGATTGCCGGCACACCCGTTTTTGATCCGAAGGTGTATTTTTTGGCGAAACTTCCCGCCAGTGTTGACCTGACTCAGGTGATTGTTATCGTCCTTACCGCCTTAGTTCTGACATGTCTTGCGACCTATTTACCAGCTGCGCGCGCAGCTAAACTTCATCCGGTGGAGGCCTTGCGCCATGGATAAAAAAACCAGGAATAATAACGTCAGCGTATCCTTTGCAAATCTTTCAAAGAGCTATCCCGCAAACAATGACAGTGCCTCCATAAAAATATTCGAAAACGCATCTGGTGAAATTAAACGCGGGGCACGCGTCGGTCTTGTGGGGCCTTCGGGTTCGGGGAAATCAACATTCTTGCACGTTTTAGGTCTCCTCGATGCGCCTGACAC
>CAYGTJ010000202.1:0-1673 GCA_964352755.1 uncultured Alphaproteobacteria bacterium | reverse complement strand
GGTTTCATGCTTTGAAAACTCTCAAATGCATTTTCATCAGTGAGTTTTTTCGGTGTAAATACAGGAATATTGTGCAATTCTGCTAAAATATGCACCGGTGATTTGTGGGTTTTTTTCCCGCGATTGGCAGGCCGCGGGGGTTGGGTAAACACCCCAACAACATCGTACGCATCGTTAGCAATTAAGCGCGTTAAACTTGGCAGGGCAAAATCAGGTGTGCCCATAAAAACAACGCGCAACGGTTTCGTATAAGCATCATTCATGATGATTTACGCATCCTCAAATCGCTTGATTTTATCAAGTTTTTTTAGCGCCAATTCACGCTTGAGCGGGGACAGATAATCAAGCGCCAGTTTCCCATCAAGGTGATCCATTTCGTGCTGAATACAACGCGCGGTTAAACCATCTGCATCCAATTCGCAAACATCTCCATTTTCATCCATGTATTCAATGCGAACACATTCAGGACGCGTCACAGGAATTGATAACTCAGGCAACGATAAACACCCCTCATTTTCGGTCACACATTCATCACTTGTCCATACGATACGCGGATTCACGATTTTGATGAGACTACGACTCGCCGTGGCATCAGGAGAATATTCTGCACGCTCACCATCCTCATCAACATCAGGTATATCCATTACGAGCATGCGTTTATGAATATTAACTTGGGTTGCGGCCAGGCCTATCCCACGATCGGCATACATGGTTTCCACCATATCATTCAGGTTTTTGCGAATCCCATCATCCACAACATCCACGGGTGTTGCCTTGATACGCAACCGATGATCAGGAAGTGTTAATACTGTTAAGTGTGCCATTCATGGTTTCCTTGCATTCCCACACACGGCCTATTAGTACGTGCGTGTTGTCCGTGCGCTAATTGTGTATAGATAAGCACACATAGCAGCAAAAACAAGCCCTCCGCCGATGGTCATCACGATTTCTGGCAGACCCAACATGTTTTGGACAACACGTATGGATGGCACCGAAACAATCATGGCGGCGATCATGATACCAATTAAGGCCTCACCTGCAACAAGCCCTGAAGCGAAAAGCAATCCACGACGTTGGGCGGTTGCTTCAACCCGGGCAAAATTCATCCCCAGTTTGCTGCGTGCGCGCTCGCGTTTTTGCGTGGCATAATACGTCACCAACCCACCAACCAGAACCGGTAGTGTAATCTCAAGTGGCATATACACACCAAGTGCAACTGCCAAAACCGGCATCCGAAATGTTGCCCCCCGCGCCCGTAACAATTCATCAAGCGTAATCACGAGTGTTGCAGCGATTGCACCCACCGTCACCATTCCCCAGTCGAGCGAGTGGGTAAACACACCCTTGGCAACCATCGCCATCATTGCCGCTTTGGGTGCCCCCATTGCCCGGGCAGGATCCATACCAGGATGCGGCAGTATGTCACCGATACCATAGGCCTGGAACAGGACATTAAAAATCGGTGCCATCAAAAGTGACCCAACAACAACGCCAACCAACAACATCACTTGCTGTTTCCACGGTGTTGCCCCGACTAATTGACCGGCCTTGAGATCTTGCAAGTTGTCACAGCTAACAGCCCCGGCAAACGCAATCACAGCACTCAAAATAATCGCAATCCCCGCAAGCCTTCCTGTCGAAATCACCCTGCCAATATCCCCACACATAATAAA
>CAYGTJ010000201.1:0-1679 GCA_964352755.1 uncultured Alphaproteobacteria bacterium | reverse complement strand
GAGGCCTTGTCGGTAATGATTCAAGTGGCATATTTTAAAATCACAGGCGGCAAACGGATATTTCTCATGACACCCATCCACCATCACTTTGAAAAAAAGGGTTGGAAAGAGGCAACGATTGTCATTCGTTTTTGGATTATTTCATTCATTCTTGGCCTCATTGGCCTTGCAACGCTAAAGTTAAGGTAGGGCTATGATTAACGAACGCATCACGAACAAGACTTTTTATATTGTCGGCATGGGACGATCAGGAAAGGCCACCGCGGATTTTGTGCACCGCAACGGGGGAAACGTTGTTATTTGGGATGATCAAAAAAGCCTTCGTGCCTTATGTACGGATAAATTTGCGTGTGCATCTCCCGAAAATGTTGATTGGACAAGCATCAACAGCGTTATTTTAAGTCCCGGCATTCGTTATAGTTATCCTGAGCCGCATGCCGCGGTCACGTTTGCCCAGGCAAAAGGAATTCCTGTCATCAACGACATTATTCTCTTTGGAAACCTAACCCCTGAAATCATAAAGGTTGGCGTTACCGGAACTAACGGTAAATCAACAACTGTTTCCCTGAGTGCAGATATTCTCAACGGTCTTGGAATACGCACGCTATGTGTTGGTAATATTGGCATTCCTGTTCTGAGTGATCATATAGAAAAACCCGATGTCTACATGGTTGAAACGTCGTCGTTTCAACTGGAACTTATGAAGGAAAGTCCGTTTGAAATAGCGGCACTTCTCAACTTGAGTGCGCACCATCTTGATCGCCACGGTAATATGGAAAACTATATTAATGCTAAGCTCAATATTTTTAATCGCGAATCACAACACCGTGTGATCGGATCAGAAGACAACTACACCGCAAACGTTCAGCGATCTTTGAGTATCAAGCTGCAAAGCAAAGCACAGATTCTCAACATTGGGTTTTCCGATACGCCGAAAGATGGTGTGTGGGTCAACGATGGGCGTATTTTTATCAAGACAAATGATGTGGAACATGATTTTGGTAATACCGATCGCTATCAAACATTACGCGGAAGCCACAATCATCAAAACATCGCCTCATCTCTTGGTATCGTTTTGCAGATCTTTAAGCGCTTAGATCGGGGAATTCCGGATTGGGATCTGGTTGAGTCACTACTACAAAGTTTTGAATCACTCCCCCATCGTCAACAACACGTACTGACACATAAGAATGTCACCGTGATCAACGATAGCAAAGCAACAAATGTCACCTCCGCTAAACGAAGTCTCAGTGCGTTTCACAACATCCTTTGGGTTGCCGGTGGAAAATTTAATGATGGTGAAATGCTCTTTGAGAAAAAACACCTCAAGAATGTTGTGCATACGTTTGCCTTTGGTGCCGCACGAAAAACCATTGCACAGGCAACATCTGCGGTTAAGCCATGCACTGAGGATAAAACATTGGCAGAAGCATTGGCGCATGCAAAGGCCTATGCTGAGGCTCATGCTGATGAAGAATTTACATTATTGCTTGCACCTGGGTGTGTGAGTTTTGATCAGTTTGCTGATTTTGAAGAACGGGGGCGTGTATTTATAGACCTAAGTAAGGAGTTATTTGCGTAACAATGTTCTCCCGATCAGATACGAGCCTACTTGCCCAATGGTGGTGGACCATCGATAGATGGCTATTATTTCAACTGTTTTTACTCATGTGTATTGG
>CAYGTJ010000200.1:0-1710 GCA_964352755.1 uncultured Alphaproteobacteria bacterium | reverse complement strand
GTATAGATAAGTGTACCAATTCCAAACAATGCCAGTGCTTTTGAAACGATCGGCACCGAATGATGAAGAAGATGAACAATGGTTATTGTTTTTCCCCAAAACTTTTGCGCCTCAGGAAGGTAAAAGAGCTTTGCTATCAGTATATCAATCTCAGACCAGACCACAGCAACTACGGAAACAAGTGTAATAAAAATCAGTGTTTGATAAATTTGTGCATTTATCTTTTCTGGTGAGGAACTTGGTAAATTTAGATTCGCAGGGTGTACACGCACAGAGTTAAACCTCAATTTTAATGACGACATCGTAATACAAATTTACAAACCCAACAAGTTTTGGTATTCAAAAGCTAGTAACTTCCGTAATTCACGTGGCACACGATCAAAAAAAGCAATCATCTGGTGAAATTCGCAAGGTCTCTCTCAAATCTGCAGTGAGTGAGCGGTACCTGAGTTATGCGCTTTCAACAATTACAGCGCGTTCGTTACCTAGTGTCTGCGATGGGTTAAAACCCGTTCATCGCCGCATTCTTTTTGCTATGCATGAATCTGGAAATCTGAGTTCGCGACCACATCGTAAATCCGCCAATGCAGTGGGTTATGTCATGATGCATTTCCATCCCCATGGTGACAGTGCAATTTATGATTCACTGGTTCGCATGAGCCAAGATTTCGTCATGGGAGCCCCGCTCGTTGAGGGACAAGGAAACTTTGGCAGCATTGATGGTGATAATGCTGCTGCCATGCGTTATACCGAATGTCGTTTGACGCCTTCTTCTGAGGCTCTAATGGAAGGCTTGAGCGAAAATGCTGTTGATTTTCAACCCAACTACAACGGCCAAAAACATGAACCAGTCGTTTTACCCAGCCGCATCCCGAATTTACTCGTTAATGGGGCCATGGGAATTGCCGTTGGAATGGCAACGAATATTCCCCCGCATAACCTCAAAGAAATCTGCAAAGCACTGCGGCATTTGATCAAACACCCAGACACCCCGTGTAAAAGCTTAATGCGTTTTATAAACGGGCCCGACTTCCCGACGGGTGGTGTTATCGTTGAATCCGCATCAAGTCTTGCTGATACCTATGCCTTAGGGCGTGGATCGATTCGGATTCGGGCAAAATGGGAAGTTGAACATCTCAAAAACGGTCTGTATCAAATTGTCGTGACTGAAATTCCTTACGGGGTGATGAAAGCGCGGCTTATCGAAAAAACCGCTGACGTTCTTATCAACAAAAAACTGCCGCTATTGGCTAATATTGCTGATGAATCTGCGGCCGATATACGCATTGTTCTAACACCTAAAACCCGCACGACTGACCCCCAAATGTTGATGGAGTCACTCTTTAAACTGACTGAGCTTGAGGTTCGTTTTGGCTTGAACATGAATGTTTTGACCGCTAAAGGCATTCCTGGGGTTATGGATCTTAAGGATGTTTTGCACGCATACTTAGATCATCGCTATGCGGTGTTTATTCGCCGCACCAATCACCGGCTGGATAAAATCGCTGATCGTCTTGAGATTCTTGCTGGTCTATTAATTGTGTACCTGAACCTTGATGAGGTTATTCGCATCATTCGCTCAGAAGATGAAGCCGCGGATGCGCTGAAAAAGCGCTTTAACCTCTCAGACATGCAGGTGGAGTCAATCCTTAACACCCGACTACGCGCGCTTCGTAAACTTGAGGAAATGAAGCTTACGGCGGAACAAGC
>CAYGTJ010000199.1:0-1711 GCA_964352755.1 uncultured Alphaproteobacteria bacterium | reverse complement strand
TGAAGTCAGGGGCAAATTCATATAGAAATCAGGAATATTTATGATATTTGAGGATACAAATGGCTGTACCAAAGAAAAAGACGTCCAAATCGAAACGGAATATGCGTCGTTCCCATCACGCCCTAAAGCCTGTGAATCTAACGGCTTGCACAAACTGTGGTGAGACAAAACTCCCGCATCACCTATGTGATTCATGCGGATTTTATAAAGGTCGGCATATTCTTGCGCGCCCAGAGGCAAAAACTGACGGAACGACACCTACACAAACAAAGTAGACGCGTTCTAACGGTTTAGGGGGCTATATGTATACGTTAGCAATCGATGTTATGGGCGGTGACAACGCCCCCGATTCTGTAATTGAGGGTTTATCGCGGGTTTATTCCTCGTGCCTTGATTTTAGTTTTCATCTTTTTGGTGACGAACCGACGATTACAAAGCTCCTGAAAACAAATAATCTACCCTCGGATACATCGCAAATCGTTATTCATCATGCGGATAATGTTCTGTCTGATGCGGAAAAACCCGCCACAGCCCTTCGAAATTCGGCGGGCACCAGTATGCGCCGGGCAATTGAGGCCGTAAAAGATGGCACATGCAGTGCCGTTGTATCAGCCGGAAACACCGGCGCGTACATGGCGCTTTGTAAGGTCATACTCAAGACAATGCCCGACATTGACCGCCCCGCTTTAGTTGGCCTCATGCCTGCGCGCAATCGCGCGTGTGTGATGCTAGATGTTGGGGCGAATATTGGTTCAACACCCTTGCAACTCCTCCAGTTTAGTGTTTTCGGCCGTGCGTATGCCACGTGCATGCTGAACATTGAATCACCGACCGTTGGGCTACTCAATATTGGCACTGAGGATATGAAGGGCACGGATGATGTGCGCGAAACAAAAGCACTGATGGAACACAAAATGCCAAAAGATCGCTTTGTCGGGTTTGTTGAGGCCAACGATATTTTTGAAAATCGCGCCGATGTCGTGATAACTGACGGGTTTAATGGGAATATTTCAATTAAAACTGCGGAAGGTGTTCTCAAACTCATGCGGCGTGATTTAAAATCGGCACTGCAAACCTCTCCCCTTGCACGTTTGGCTGCGTGGTTTCTTGGCCGCAATCTTCGTGCGTTTGAAAAAACGCTTGATCCGCGCAACTATAATGGGGCGCCACTTCTTGGGCTTACGAAGCTTGCGATGAAGAGCC
This sequence comes from uncultured Alphaproteobacteria bacterium, assembly GCA_964352755.1. Lineage (GTDB taxonomy): Bacteria > Pseudomonadota > Alphaproteobacteria > JAUHZC01 > JAUHZC01. Next base: position 508 of record CAYGTJ010000199.1, on the reverse strand, counting down.
ACGGCGGCGCGGATGCGCACGCCTTTGCAAACTGCCTTCAAATATCAATGCAGCTCGTTAAAAAAGAGCTCATCACCCGGATCGCGGACAGTCTAAAAAAAGATACCTGATCGTATAGTCATTACTTTCTATCGATGGCATAATTGCCCCTCACTAAAGGAAAATTTATGACACGCGCAACACTTATTGGTGCTGGACACTATCTCCCTAAAAAAATTATCACGAACGATGACATGGCCAAACTTGTTGATACGTCCGATGAATGGATCTTAAAGCGCACGGGTATTCGCCAGCGTCATTTTGCCTCAATTGGTGAGAATGCCTCACATCTTGGTGTCAAGGCTGCGCGTGCTGCACTTGAATATGCTGATATTTCCGCGGACACCATTGATGTTATCCTGGTCGCAACGGCAACACCTGATCTGACGTTTCCCTCAACCGCATGCATTGTGCAGCGGGAAATTGGGGCAACCAATGCGTTTGCACTTGATATTAATGCGGCGTGTGC
>CAYGTJ010000198.1:0-1720 GCA_964352755.1 uncultured Alphaproteobacteria bacterium | reverse complement strand
CAATGGGCGTGTGGCCATGTTTTTGAAGTAAGCGCAACAACATAATTTGCAACAAATTTCCCACATGCAAACTGTTCGCTGTGGGATCAAACCCAATGTAGGCGGCAATTTTTGTTGAGGCCATGAGATCATCAAGCGCCCCCAAATCGGTGCCTTGATAGATGAAGCCTCGCGCCTGTGCTTCTTGCAAAAATGAGGATTGAAACGTGTGATCAGACATTAAGACACCTGTATTTCTTCAAAGTCAGCAAGCTTTTGCATCGTTGAAATTACCTTATGAAGTATGCACAACCGGTTTTGGCGCACCATTTTGTCAGGCGCATTCACAACAACCGTTGTAAAAAACGCATCAATGGGATGGCGAAGCTCCGCCAGCGTATTCAGCGCAGATTTCATGTCCGAGCTCTCAACCGATAAAGCGCGAAGTTTTGCAACCAGTGTTTTCTCGGCCAGATCGTGCAACAACGTTTCATCAATTTCCTGGTTGTACACCACTGAATCTTTGTGCTGTTCTTTTTCCAGAATTGCATACGCGCGTGTGAACCCTTGCAAGAGATTTTCCCCCGCCGGTGAGCTACAAAACATCTGAATCACCAACGCATTTTTGCGCACCTGAGGCAGAGGTACTTCGGACAGGAAACGACGCACTGCACGGATAATGTCGTAACGCAACCCGCCGTCTTTCCAAAAAACACTTAAGCGCTCAATGCAAAAATTCACCAACTGTTCCTTGAGATCATCGGCACCAACCGTCAGCACATCCCCATATACATGGATTGCATGATCAAGAATTTTTCCCAGAGACAGGTCAACATTTCCCTCCTCAAGAATGCGTAACATCCCAAGTGCTGTGCGACGGAGGGCAAAAGGGTCCTTTGAACCCGTTGGTTGAATACCAACGCCAAAGAACCCAACGAGCGTATCCACGCGGTCAATAATCGCCAAAATCTTACCAAGAGACGTTTCGGGGATGGCATCCCCTGAGCCCGTGGGTAAATAATGTTCACCAATGGCCACACCTGCCTCAACATCACTAATATAATAGCGACCCATTATCCCTTGAAGTTCGGGGAATTCAAAAACCATCTCCGTGACAAGATCAGCTTTTGCCAATCGGGCGGCCTGGGCAAGCGTGTCAACATTTATATCTAATTCACGACCCACTATTTTCGAAAGCGCTTCAAGTCGCACACCCTTATCGGCTACAGAACCTAGCTCCGCATGAAAAACGATATCGGCAAGTTTTTTTCCGTGGTCTTCTAACGAACATTTGCGATCGTTGTCGTAAAAGAAACGTGCATCATTAAACCGGGCGCGCAATACACGTTCGTTCCCATCGATAATCGTTTTGCCCGCATCCACCGTGGGGCGGTTGGCAACAATCACAAAATTGGGCGCAAGTTTTCCTGTGTCTGTATACAAAGGAAAATACCGCTGATGATGGTGCATTACTGTGACCAACAACTCAGGTGGTAAATGCATAAAGGCATCATCAATGGTTCCCACATAACTCACGGGATATTCAACAAGCCCCGCAACCTCTGTCAAAAGATCAGCATCATGACCAACGGTAAGATTATTTTTAGCCGCCAACGCATCAATTTGTTCAACAATGAGACGTTTGCGCGCGTCAATATTCAAAACAACCTTGCGTGTTGTGAGTTCATCGCGATAACTGTCAAAGTCTGTGACCTTGAATGATCGCGGATCGATCAAATAG
>CAYGTJ010000197.1:0-1729 GCA_964352755.1 uncultured Alphaproteobacteria bacterium | reverse complement strand
CTTCGGGAACGTGGTCATGATGTGAGCGTGCATGACCCTCTTGCTGATGTGGCTGCGGCAAAAGAATATTACGATCTTGATATTCACCCGCATCTCGATGGATTGAATGATTTTGATGCCGTGGTGGGGGCCGTTCCCCATGCAGGGTACAAAGCCTTTACATCAGCGAGTTTTGAGAAAATTCTGGCACCCAAAGGTGTGATTATAGACATCAAGCGTATCTGGTCTTCGAAACTTGCATCAGGTAAGATGCGTTATTGGTCCATATAATAAGGAGTTACGATGAACTGGCTCACTGATCTTGTTCGCCCACGCCTAAAGGCTCTCATGGGGCAGAAATCTGAAATGCCCGAAGATCTATGGCATAAGTGTCCTGCGTGCGAGAAATTAATCTTCCATCGGGATTTAGAGGTAAACCTTCATGTGTGTCATCATTGTGATCACCATATTCGCTTGAGTGCCCGTGATCGCATGCGTTTTTTGTTCGACGATGGGGCGTCAAAAGATATATCAGTGCGTGACGCCCCTCACGATCCGCTCAAGTTTCGTGATCTCAAACGGTATTCTGATCGCCTCAAAGCTGCCAAAGCAAACACGGGAAGTCAAGATGCCGTATGCGTCGCCGAAGGCTCAATAAATAGCCAACGTGTCGTGGCTAGCGTGTTTGATTTTAATTTCATGGGTGGATCAATGGGCGTTGCCGCTGGTGAAGCCTTGATAACGGGCGCTGAGCGTGCCGTTGCGGAAAAGCTTCCCTACATTGTGGTCACTGCATCAGGGGGAGCACGCATGCAAGAAGGAATTTTAGCACTGATGCAAATGCCTCGGGCAACGATTGGTGTTTCCATGGTAAAGGATGCAGGCCTTCCCTACATTACCGTTCTCACAGATCCAACGACGGGGGGTGTTTCGGCATCATTTGCAATGCTGGGTGACGTTATTCTTGCTGAACCCAAGGCACTCATTGCCTTTACAGGCGCGCGGGTGATAAAGCAAACAATTCGTGCAGAGTTGCCCGAGGGGTTTCAACGCTCAGAATACCTGCTTGAACATGGAATGGTTGATCGGGTTGTTCATCGCAAAGACCTGCGTCAGGAACTTACAAAAATTTTCAAGGTTCTTATAAACTAGCGCCTATTCCCAAGCCGCCTGCAACTCATAGGCGCCAATCGCAATCAACGTTCGCCGCGGGTTTCTGCACTTCAGTTCCTTTGCCCACGGATGATTGGCAAGGTCCTGCTGCATCCGGCGGAGATTATTTTCCTTTGTGCGCTCAACTTCAGGGACAATCATATAATAGCTGCCTAGTTTCAATGATTTTGGTTCACTGGCACTTATATAACACTGCCCCTTATCACTGCGAAAGAACGCAAGACCCATTGTTTCGTTGCGTTGTCCCTTTTTTGTTCGGGTCAACAGCGTTTGTTCTTTCCAGGCGATATATGTCACTTTTTGCATGCGTTGCACCTGAGATGCCATAACCATACCGTTCAGATCCCTTAATTCAGACTTCGCATCCTTATCAGTTCGGCCTTGAAAAAACTTTCCCGGTTTCATCCATAGGGGGAGGAATTCAGGAGCCTTCTCATCTTCTTTTTCAGAAGAATCCTCTTTATCTGATTTTTCAGGATCAACCGTATCTGTTTTATCGTCTGATTTTTCCGTAGTTTCTGAGGAAGATTCAGGATCGTTATCGACGTCATCTGCATTCAGGGGAAACGTCCACATC
>CAYGTJ010000196.1:0-1750 GCA_964352755.1 uncultured Alphaproteobacteria bacterium | reverse complement strand
GGGTATGATCTTGTTTTTCCATCGGCGTGGCCTTACTTTTCCCGCCAAGCCCGCGCAGGATTCTATCAAAAACTTGACCTCAACAAACTGAACTTTTTAGACAAGCTTTCCCCTGTGTTACTCCGATTTTTTAACCGTGATGGAAAAAAGCATAAAGCCCCAGGTATTCGTTATGGAATTCCTTACATGTGGAATGTCCTTGGGTTTGCTTACAATCCTGATCTCATCGAGGACATTGACACGTTTCCGCGGAATTCTTTTGCCGCTATTTATGATTTAAAGAACCTTAAGAAACTTGCAAAGTGTGGGGTTTCTTTTCCTGATGAGGCTCTCGATATTTTTCCATATATTATGCGCTATATGGAAACGAAATCTCTTGCAAAAGCTGTGAAGCGCTTTACAAAGTTGCGCCCCCATATTCAGCGCTTTGAACTCATGCAAAGTGTTCAAGACCTTGCTGCGGGTTCTTTATGCTTTGTTCAGACATCCCTTAGTGCTGCAATTAAGCTAACAGTTGATCTTAAAAACACGAATAGCCCCATGAAGATCCGCATGTCTTTTCCTAAGGAAGGCATTCCGCTATGGATGGATGTGATGGCAATTCCACGGAATGCGCCGCATCGGGAAAACGCGTATAAGTTCATGAACTTTATTTATCGTCGTGAAAACATGGCAAAAATTAGCAACCATGTCTTTGAGTTTAGCCTTCGAGATGATGTAGATCCACTTATTAACCCTGATCTACGCATCATCAAAAAACGGGTACTTGCGAACAAGAAGCTTTTCACGAAAATAAATGTAACAAGCCATAAACGAATTCGTGTTTATAACAAGGCTTTTGAGAACGCAATCTTCAAACCCTAGTGTTTCATATATTGGAAGCGTTTCTTATACCGGATAGAGCATGCAACGCGGTCTCTAATTGTTCGTAGAGGATTATTAATCTTTAGCAGACTCAATTGTGAGCGTAATAAAGGGAAGCTCTTTTCCTTGACGACTTAAGGCAACAAGTATCGCAGATTCCTTCCGTTCTTTAATCCCACGCAACATGCGTTTGACCTCTTTGAGATCATTCACTTTTTTCATGTTAATTGTTTCAAGAACATCACCTACACGGATACCCTTTTCGTAAGCCTCAGTATCTGGATCGACTTGCTCAATTACTACACCTTTCATTTTAGGATCAATGTTGTAGCTTTTACGGTTTTCTTTGTTAAGGTCACCGAAAGAAAGACCCAGATCTTCATAAACATCGTCTGATTTTTTGGCCTCGTCATTGCTCTCACTTTCACTCGACAAACGGCCTTCTTTTTCAGCTTTTTCATATTCACCCAGTTTCAAAGACATCGTGCGCTCATTACCATCACGTATAACTGTCACGCGAACATTTGTTCCTATTTTCTTATTTCCGATAATTCGGGGAACTTCACGGGAATCCGTTACGGATATTCCGTCAATTTTTATGATAATATCACCGCGCCTAACTCCTGCTTTATCCGCGGGGCCTGATGCCGTGACAGACCCAACTAACGCACCTGACGATCCTTTTAATTTCATAGCTTTAATAATGTCTTCGGAAAGTGCCTGAATACCAATGCCAATCCAACCACGGCGGGTTCTTCCGTATTTGCGTAATTGTGCAATTGTTTCTTTTGCTACGTTTGCCGGAATAGCAAAACTCACACCATCACCAACACCAGGAATAATACGTCCCACAACAACACCTAGAACCTCACGATCCTTGTTGCAT
>CAYGTJ010000195.1:0-1771 GCA_964352755.1 uncultured Alphaproteobacteria bacterium | reverse complement strand
GGGCAAACCATTGATGATGCCCTCAAACGTGCAACCAAAAACGAACAGCCGAACACAAATTATTCCTTTGATATGTTGGGGGAGGCCGCGACAACCGCCGATGAAGCCGAGGCTTTTTTTGCTGCATACACACACGCGATTCACGCCGTTGGTGATGCATATGCAAAAGAAAAATCTTTACACGACAAACCGAGTGTTTCGATCAAACTATCCGCATTACACCCCCGGTATGAGGTTTCGCATTCTGAGGATGTCTGCGAACATCTCCTCACGCGTGCTGTCAGTTTGTGTCAGCTTGCAAAATCGCTCAATGTGGCCGTTGCCTTTGATGCCGAGGAAACAGAGCGCCTTGAGCTTTCGTTGGCGCTTTATCAGCGAATTCTTGCGCATAAGGATTTGCAGGACTGGGATGGTCTTGGATTTGTTGTGCAAGCCTATCAAAAGCGCGCACTCACGGTTATTGATTTTCTGATTAGCCACGCCCAGTTACGCGCCCGCACAATCCCAGTTCGCTTGGTGAAAGGCGCATATTGGGATAGTGAAATCAAGTGGGCACAAACCGAAGGTGTTCCGGATTATCCTGTTTTCACTCGCAAAGAAACAACGGATATTTGCTACCTTGCGTGTGCAAAACGTCTTTTGAATGAGACTCTCATTTACCCTCAATTTGCGACTCACAACCCCCTAACCGTTGCCTGCATCCAAAAAATGGCTGACACCCAAAATATTGGCGCCCAGGCATTTGAATTTCAACGTCTTCTCGGTATGGGGAAGGAACTATATGATAGCGTTCATCATACCCATCCTGAAATAACGTGCCGCATTTATGCGCCCATTGGCGATCATAAAGAACTCCTGCCTTACTTAGTCAGGCGGCTGCTTGAGAATGGAGCCAACACATCGTTTGTAAATCATGTGCACGATCAAACAAAACGCCCTGAAGAAATCATCACAAACCCATTCGACACCCTAAACCCGCGTGCGTTGCGCCATAGGGCAATCCCCTTGCCGAAAGATATCTATGGATCCACACGAAAAAATGCAACCGGGCATTCATTGGGTGATTATACTTTTCATGCACATGTTGATGATGCTATTGGCAAACTTTCCCTTCCCATCACTGCAAAAAGAACTGAAAAATCAACATTTGTTGACGTACACAACCCCGCAACTAATGAATTTATCGGGAGTATCAAACCCCTTTCCCCCAAAGAGTTACTAAGCGTTCATCAAAAAACGTGTGCCGCATCACCCGCATGGTCACGAACAGATGTGTCAGAACGTGCCGATATGTTGCATCGTGCGGCTGATTCTCTCGAACAGGATCGCTTTACGTTTATCGCACTCCTCGCTAAAGAAAGCGGGAAAACCCGGGATGACGCCCTTGCGGAAGTACGCGAAGCTGTGGATTTTCTGCGCTATTATGCCAATCGCAGCGTTGAAATTATGAAAACACCTCTTCAAATGCCAGGGGTAACGGGTGAATCGAATACATTGCAGTGGCACGCGCGCGGTGTGTTTGTATGCATTAGTCCCTGGAATTTTCCGTTAGCAATTTTTGCAGGACAGGTAGCCGCAGCCCTCGCAACGGGGAATTGTGTGCTTGCGAAACCCGCCAGTGCAACACCGTTTATTGCCAAAAAACTTGTGGAAATTCTACATAAATCGGGCATTCCCTCCGACGTATTACAGCTCATTTATGCCAGCTCAAAAGACGTAAGCACAACACTGCTTGATCCGCTTCTGATTGACGGGATTTCCTTCACCGGGG
>CAYGTJ010000194.1:0-1784 GCA_964352755.1 uncultured Alphaproteobacteria bacterium | reverse complement strand
GACATGGTTGATGCTTCTTCGGGTAAGGTTTTGGTTGAAAAAGGTATTCGCTTAACGCCGCGGGTACTAAAAAAGCTTGCCGAACAAAAAGTCTCAGACATTTTAGTTTCCCATGAATCTCTGGTTGGGCGATTCGTTGCGCGATCACTTGCAAATGCCAAGACGGGTGAGGTTGTGGCTGAGGCTGGTGATGAGCTTACCGAAGAATTGTTTGCTGAGCTTGATTCGAACAAGATTGATTCATTCGAGATTCTCAATATTGATTTCGTACATGTTGGCCCGTATTTGCGTAACACGCTTGCGATAGATAAAAACATGACACGTGAAGAGGCCTTGGCTGATATTTATCGCGTGCTACGTCCCGGGGAGCCTCCAACCCTTGAGGGAGCTGAGGTTCTGTTTCAAGGATTGTTCTTCGACCAAGATAAATATGATTTATCTGCTGTCGGACGTGTGAAAATGAATTCAAGACTAGGTGTTGAACTTCCTGATAATCACCGTGTTCTGACCCGCCAGGATGTGATCCAAATGATCAAGATTCTTCTTGATCTTAAGGATGGACGGGGTGAAATCGATGATATTGATAACCTCGCTAACCGACGTGTTCGTTCGGTTGGTGAGTTGTTGGAAAACCACTATCGCCTTGGTTTGTTGCGTATGGAGCGCACGATTCGCGAGCGTATGGGGTCTGTGGATATTGAAACGGCTATGCCGCATGATCTTATTAATGCGAAGCCTGCGGCCGCGTCATTACGTGAGTTCTTTGGATCATCTCAGTTGTCTCAATTTATGGATCAAACAAACCCACTTTCAGGTGTTACCCACAAACGACGCTTGTCTGCGCTGGGTCCAGGCGGTTTGTCAAGAGACCGTGCGACATTTGAAGTGCGCGACGTTCATCCAACACATTATGGACGGATTTGTCCGATTGAAACCCCTGAAGGTCAAAACATTGGCTTGATTAACTCGTTAGCCTCGTATGCGCGGGTTAATAAATATGGCTTTATTGAAACGCCTTACCGAACAGTTACTGATGGTGTTGTTTCCAGTGAGGTTGTTTATCTTTCTGCCATGCAAGAGTGGCGCTGTACCATTGCTCAGGCTAATGCTCCAATAAAACCTAATGGAACATTTGAGCAGGAATTTGTTAACTGTCGTAAAGCGGGTGATTTTATTATTGCGCCTCCTTCTGACGTTGACTATATCGATGTATCACCAAAGCAGGTTGTTTCTGTTGCGGCTTCATTGGTTCCAATCTTGGAAAACGATGATGGAAACCGTGCGCTGATGGGTGCAAACATGCAACGTCAGGCCGTTCCTCTCCTTACATCTGAAGCCCCGCTTGTTGGTACCGGAATGGAAAAGGTCGTTGCACATGATTCCGGCGTGGTTATTCGCGCGCGGCACTCTGGTGTGGTTGATCAAGTAGATGCAAATCGTATCGTTGTTCGTGCCGAAATTAGTGATAGTAAGGGTGCTCCTGGGGTTGATATTTATAACCTTAAGAAATATCAACGTACAAACCATAGCACGTGCCTGAATCAACGCCCGATTGTGACAGTTGGTGATATGGTTGCTAAAGGTGATGTTATTGCTGATGGCCCTTCAACGGATGAGGGTGAGTTGGCTCTTGGTCGCAACGTTTTGGTTGGATTCTTATCATGGAGCGGTCGAAACTTTGAGGATTCAATAATTATCTCTGAGCGGATTGCACGTGATGATGTTTTCACTTCTATTCATTTGAGTGAGTATGAGGTGATGGCTCGTGATACGAAGCTTGGAAA
>CAYGTJ010000193.1:0-1833 GCA_964352755.1 uncultured Alphaproteobacteria bacterium | reverse complement strand
ATAGAAGTGCGTCAAGTGATTGATTGATCCCGAACGTAAGTCTGTTCATAAACTCAAAGGGATCATCAATGTCGTCGTCGTCGTCGTCGTCGTCGTCAATATCGCTGGTTGAGGTTGCAAGCACGGGTTTATTTTCTCTGCCCTTCATAGCGTCATTGGCATAACAGCCCGTTGTGCCTGCAGCTACAAAAAAAGCAGTCATAATATATATGATGATGATATTTTGTTTCTCTTGGCACATTTGATCGATTCACTCATACTATGGCAGTAAGTTTACACATGAAGACTCACTAATCTATTAATATTGTTTAAAAATTTAGTGATATTTAGCACGAGCCTCTATTTTTATGAAGACTTGATCTGTCCTTAAATGAAAAACGTGTGTAAACTGTGTTCTAAATGACCACACGTTAGGGAGGATATTTGTGCGTTATCGTGAGTTATTTCGGGCGGGCTGTGTGTTACTTACTGCTGTTGTATTCGCATACGTAATTCCGTTCGATGTCTGTGCAACATCTCGTGACGCTCCTGCGGGGGCAGATACAATCAGTGGGGGAAATCCCGGTGAATTTAAAAATGCGTGTGGCACCTTTATTAAGGGGCCTGAATACCGTTATGGGAAAAAGAAAGCACCCGTTCAAGTTATTCTCTATTCGTCATTAACGTGCGGCCACTGCGCAAATTTTCACATTAATACGCTGCCCCTAATTAAGAAAAAATATATTAAAACAGGCAAAGTCAGTATTGTGCTGCGTTTTTATCCCATGGATGGCCCTTCAACCCGGGCAACCCTTTACGTACGCAGTCTGATGAAAAAATCCACACGACGTAAGGCCATTGACGCACTCTATCGTAATCAGGATGAGTGGGTCTTTTCAAAACCTGAGGACATTGCGCTGAATCTTGCGGCAGTCACACGTGGGAATATTGTATGTGCCCGTGCAGCGATTGCTGACAAAGCCCAAGAAGATAAACTCCTTAAGCGTGTGCAAGAACTCGATAAGCAGGGGGTTGATGCAACACCGACATTTGTTATTGGTATGAAGACCTATGATTGGGAGTTGTCTCTTTCCGAATTTGAAGAGAAAATAGCCCCATACCTCAAAGATATTGAAAAAACCCACACACCAATCGATGCACACGAAAAAGGAAAATCCCATGCCACAGATGGATGAATCAAACTTTTTGATGATGAGTGAATCTATGCTTGAGAGTCTTTCTCAACAGGTTGAAGATTCGCTTGATGAGGATTTTGACGTTGAGTTTAATGGGGGAGTGTTGACTATTTCTCACGAGACTGAGGGGGAGTTTGTCATTAATCCTCATGTGGCCACGTTGCAGGTATGGATGGCGTCTCCTATTTCGGGGTCTACGCATTTTGATTTTATTCAACAATCAGGCCGGTGGCGCTCAATTCGCCCGCCCCATGTGTATTTGCGGGATCTGCTGTCTCAAGAGCTCTCGCGGATTTCGGGGCGGCATTTTGATTTTGAAGCAATTTAGTAAAAATTCTTGACGCCAAGTTCAGCAAACGTAACAACAATTACGATTATGGCGGGTATAGCTCAGTTGGTTAGAGCGTCGGATTGTGGTTCCGAAGGTCGCGGGTTCGAGACCCGTTACTCGCCCCATATTTCTCATCATCGCTAGGTATAGATTGATCGCGTGACATTGCGGGCTTGATCGTGTTTAATTGTATGACGTTATCGATATTTATGATGGTTACTCTTGAACAAAAAATAGGTCAGCTCCTGATTGTTGGTTTTTTGGGAACGGGTGTCGAAGACCCCGGGGTAAAAGAGGTCACAAATCTCATTTCACTCTCTATGGTTG
>CAYGTJ010000192.1:0-1846 GCA_964352755.1 uncultured Alphaproteobacteria bacterium | reverse complement strand
TACTTAACTATACCCCGCTCAATCGCAAGCTCGAAGACTTGCTGTCTCATGAGGAAGAGCACCTCGACGCATTCACTGAATTGTTACCTGATGAAGGTATTCGCCCCTCACTCTTGACACCTCTTTGGAAACTGGGCGGGTTCGTCCTGGGTGCGGGTAGCGCTCTTCTGGGCGAAAAAGCTGCCATGGCCTGTACCGTTGCCGTTGAAGAAGTCATCGTTGAACATTATGAAGAACAACTAAAAAAACTCGATGACGATGACCCCCTAAAGGCTAAAATAGCCAAGTTTTGCGCGGACGAAGAACACCACCGTCAAGAAGGAATCGCCCACGGTGCCGAAGAATGGCAAGGATTTACCCCCTTCACAACAGTGGTAAAAATCCTCACAAAAACCTGTGTGGCAGTCGCAAAGCACATCTAGGCGTAAATCTGCACGAACGCACCTTTGTTTTTCTTTTTTGTGACAATAATGCAATCAATACCGACCGCAAGTGACATAAATAGCACGATTAATCCCTGAGTATGTGTTTGGGATTTAAGTAAAATTTAAAATATATTTGATTAAACTTATTACTGGCACAAACTACCATCAAATTAACAGTTGTAAAAAAAATGAAAAACAAACTTATCTATAGCTTCATTGTCTCGTCTGCCATAATTATCATGTGTGCACAAATGTCACTTTCTGCCTCTGCTTCTGCCTCATGGGTAACTCAAGAAACAGAGCCTTTTCACGCGGCAAGCACCCTTGGCGGTCATGCAAGTGTCTTAAATTCTGCAGATGGAACGTACTGCCAAAGACAACACCTTGAAATTAGTAAATCCACGACTGAAGGGATATCACGGGGGCGTGCCTACCTAACACCGGACTCCCGCGTGCCGGACACCTGCCATGAATTAAAATATGCCGGCAACAGCAAGCCCTTTCTTTTTGTTCTGGGGGCTTCACCTAAATCCGATGACAGCTTTAACGTCGCCACGTGGATTGAAGAGGAGAGCCTAAAAGCACAACTCGCCGAACATAACGTTGTGCTCACAACTATGTCGGACCCTGATGAAGCAGGCAAGGTTCGCGTATATGTTTATGGACGCGAAGAATCTTCCACATCTGTCGCGATGTCTTTAATGTGTGACTTCACGGCGATGGCTCACTAGACCAGATACGAAGCTAACACTTATTCACCGCTCTTAAGCTGGGCGTAGGCCGCCAGGGCATTTGCCCGACCTTGGCGTAAATCAAGAATTGGTTCTGGGTAGTGTGTACCTAGAACCATTTTTTTAGCGGCCAACATTTCAGGATCAACCTCCCACGGGGCGTGAATTTCTTTTGCATTAAGGGCGCTCAACTCTGGCACGAACGCGCGGATATAGGAGCCGTCTGCGTCAAATTTTTTACTCTGTAGTACGGGATTGAAAATCCGGAAATAGGGCGAGGCATCGGCTCCCGATCCTGCCACCCATTGCCACCCTGCGGCATTGCTAGCGGGATCTGCGTCCACGAGCGTATCCCAGAACCATTCCTCACCACGCACCCAGTGCACACCCATATGTTTGGTTAGGAATGACGCCACGATCATGCGCACGCGATTATGCATCCACCCGGTCTGCCAGAGTTGACGCATCCCTGCATCAATAATCGGGATGCCTGTCTGACCTTGCTGCCAGCATGCAATTTTTGCATGGTCTTTTGCCCAGTCAAACCGATCAAACGCCGGATTAAAATTCTTCCAGCCAAAATCTGGGAAGTGATACAGCAGGTGATAACTAAACTCACGCCAGCCTAATTCAGCCAGAAACCGTTCCAGTGATTGGCCTTTGCCTGTTTTTACAGCCGCATGCCAGCAC
>CAYGTJ010000191.1:0-1896 GCA_964352755.1 uncultured Alphaproteobacteria bacterium | reverse complement strand
AAAAACCCAACACACAAATGTTTTCAGAAATTTCGGGGGCTTTTATCCGTGGGGGGATTCACGTATCAATCTTGCGCTGGTTCCTGGAGATGAAGAGGTGTCGCTTACGTGTCCCATCCATTGTTCCCCACCTATTAAAAGAGTTCCACAAAATTACAGTGAACGAGTTTCTATGAATGGCCTGTTGTTGGTTGGTTTAGGTGATCACCTTCACGAAGTAACACTTTCGATTCCGTCCAATGTTGAACTTAGCTTGAGTGGTTCACCGGATGTATGTGTGACAAATCCTTTGTGTCTTCCCTTTACTGCTGGCTGGGTTTTTGCAGGGGATAGCAGGGCAACCATAGGGCGTTTGTGTGGAGGTAAAGTCTATGCCCTTGATGATTCCCAGGTGACGGTCGCGAATTTGTTGGCTCCACGTGTGGAAGTTTTGGCATCTGGTAACTCAGAAGTTGTCATTAACAGGGTGATAGAGCCGTCACAAATTGATGGAATTGTTTTTGGGAATGCAAAACTTACACTCCCTGAAGAACATGGATGTGATGTACGGGGGGTGCGTTATGCGTATCCTGAAAATTTTGACGTCAACAGGGATCCCCGGGTTTAGTCATAGGGCATTTTTATGAGGCATAGAGCCGTGTTTTGCACGCTGTTTGAGGTGTGATTCTTGGGGTCTAATATTTATATATTAACGTGCGTACACTAATGCAAAAAGTGATGATAATGAATGTTATAACTGCGGTGGTGGCGATGGGCATCAATGTTCTCTTGATTGTGCTTCTTTCTTTCGATGCTCAGGCGTCGACGCGCGAGTTAATGCCTCAGATACAGCGGTCGTTTGAAAATGTTGCCTCGGTTTGTTGGCGGGGTGCCTTTTCAGCCATCGATATTACTCTCGTTCCTGGAAAAGGACATGCAGACGTGACACATGCACGCCACAGTGATCTCGCGTTTGTGAAACCGGGTATTTTGAGTGAAATTTACCCCAGCGGTGATGTGCTGAGTATTGCCGCATGTGAGAAAGTGCCCTTTCATGAGGTTCGTTTGTCCACAGATATTGCACCACATTTCAATGAATTAGCATTAGCGGAGGTTTACGTGCAAAACCCAGATGGTCTAGCGTTCTCTGAACCGTGGTGGGTTAGTGGTAGTAATGTTGTTATATTTGAGCGCGTGTGCGGAGCTGATCAACGCCCTCCTACGTTGTTAATGTCAGGAAGGGCGCACGTGACGATTGAGAAGCTTCAGGTTACGTCGTTAACCGTTTGCTTGAGCAATGAAGCAACATTACATATTCTGGAATCTGCTGGCACGCCGAGGATTAGCGGTGAGGTGAGAGGAGGCGCGCAATTGATCTTACCTGGAGATTGTTCGGATGATTTGGAGAGGCTATCCCACTTGCATCACATGTATTTCCCTCCTTCAGATGAAGAAGATCGCCGGGTTTAAGTGTTTAAGACGCCAAAAGGTTTTTATTTACAAAGTCCCAGTTCACCAGGTGATCTAAGAATGTGTTTACATAATCTGGGCGGCGGTTTTGGAAATCAAGATAATAGGCGTGTTCCCATACATCACAGGTAAGTAAGGCCTTTTGTCCCTGAATCATGGGAAGATCGGCATTACCCGTTTGGGTGATTTTGAGTGTGCCGCCATCATCCACAAGCCATGCCCATCCGCTGCCGAATTGGGTGAGTGCGGCCTTGGTGAATTCAGCTTTAAAATTTTCGTAGCTGCCGAAATCGGCATCAATGCGCTTGGCAATTTCACCAGATGGGGCGCCACCGCCATTGGGCGTCATGCAGTGCCAGTAAAACGTATGGTTCCAGATTTGCGCAGCATTAATAAACACCCCAGGTTTTTTATGCTGATGTGCCCATGCAATGATTGCGTCCAGCG
>CAYGTJ010000190.1:0-1919 GCA_964352755.1 uncultured Alphaproteobacteria bacterium | reverse complement strand
GACGTTGCACGCTTTGCACCTGATCCACCGGCAACCACAGCGAGCAACAGCGCTGTTCCAAAATAAACAGCCGCCAATATCCCCGTCGTGCGTGTGAAAAAGTTAGCCGTTCCGCGTGCTGACATCATGCCACCCACGCCAGATGATGAGACAAGACCGCCGCTTTCACTCTTTTGAAGGAGGATAACCCCAATCATGAGGAGGACAGAAAGAATATGAACAGTAAGAAGAAAGTTATACATGTATAAAGACACCAGTTAGAAATTTTTCAATTCATACCAGATGTTTCCAGGCAATTCAATTAGTACCATGATTTAATCAGAAAAATTGTCTGAAAAGTAGGCAAAAGCATGTTCATAGATTTTCCGTTTCAAGGGAATGACCTTGGTGATGGCTTCTTGGGCGGTGATCCATGCATGCGCGCAGAACTCAGGAATATGATGATTCAAATCTATTTCAGATTCATCACCACAAAAATCCATGAGCACCCATTTTTGTTTCTGCCCGTAAACAACCTGGGAAGGGTCATCTTTATCATATGCCGGGCGCAGGAAATCATAAGTAATCCAGTCAGGTGTGGTGCCGACAATGCGAATCGATTTAATGCCTGTTTCCTCGTATAATTCACGTCGTGCAGCAGCCTCGATAGTTTCACCATCATCAATGCCACCCTGGGGCATTTGCCAATAGTCGAACTGTTCACTCACGCGTTTTCCCGCGAAGACAAGTCCCGTAGGGTTTTTGAGCATAATGCCTACGTTTGGTCGATACATGGGGGGTTACTTAACCTCTTTTGCCTTGATATTTGCACCAAAGCGCAGACCCTGAGCAATAAATATCGCTTGATAGAGTTGCGGGTCTTGGGCGAGACGTTGCCCGGGCTCAACCGTATCTGTGTCTGTTATCTTCGGATCAGAATCCAGATTTAGCTTTTTCATAACTTGGGCATTATCATCATCAGATCCTGCAAATGTGACTTTTGGTTGCGTTATAATTACATCAGGAACAATTCCCTTGCCGTCGATTTTACGCCCGGAGGGAGTGTAAAAATACTCTGTGGTTATTTTCATGGCATCTTTATCAGAAAGCGGAATGAGATCTTGAATTGATCCCTTGCCGAAGGTGCGTTCGCCGACAATCAGAGCACGTTTGTGATCTTGCAACGCCCCGGCAAGAATTTCAGCGGTTGAAGCCGTTTCGCGATTGACGAGCATCACGATGGGAAGACCGCGGGCGATTTCTTGGCGTAACTTTACCTTGTAGGTATCTTTGGGGGTGTCACCACGCCCTTGGGTGTAAACTACACGTCCACTAGAAAGGAAAAGTGAGGCAACATCTATGCCTTGTAGTAAAAGCCCGCCGTCATTATCGCGCAGATCAAGCACGAGCGCATTGAGTTTGGGGTTTTCTTTTTGGGCATTGAGAACAGCGCTTCGTATATCAGATGCGGTTGTGCTGGAAATGAAACTGGGGATCGTAATGACGCCCACATCGTGTTGAACTTCCCATTTAACCGGAAGGCTTTTGATGCTGTCGCGCTCAAGTTCCACGTTGAAAACGTCTGAACTTCCCCGGCGAATGGTCAAGGTAACCTTCGTGCCCTTGCGCCCGCGAAGCATATTTACAGCCTCAGTCATGGTGGTGTTGTTGAGGTTTTTATCATTGATTTTGAGGATAATATCACCGACTTCCAGGCCTTCTTGGAAGGCGGGCGACGCATCAGCCACAGAAATGATCAACAGACGCCCACGACGCAAGATTACATCAATGCCAAGACCACCATAATGGCCATCAACTTGGCGTTTGATCTGGCGAAATTCCTCAGGCGACATATAGGTTGAGTTGACATCTAAGGTCTCCGTCATGCCGCGAAGCGCCCCGTGTAACAGTTTCTCCATGGAAACTTCATGGACGTAGTA
>CAYGTJ010000189.1:0-1928 GCA_964352755.1 uncultured Alphaproteobacteria bacterium | reverse complement strand
CGCCAGGGACTTAGCGAAAGGATCTCTGGAAATTTTTCTGTTAAGGTCCTAGCAAGATGTTTCGTTGTTGCATGTTTGTCAGAAAGAAGAGCCACATAGCGCGCGTGAATGTTTGCATCAAGCGTCACACATTTATTTTTAATTTGATGGCGTTGAACAACTTTATTTACGGATGTAACCGTACGGCCGAGGATGTCGCTTAATTTTTTGTACGGAACATTCGCATGAAACCCAAGCCAAATAAGAAACTTTTCAACGTTTGACCACTTTTTACGTAATTTAATACATTCCATGATTGGAAAATACCTCCCTTTGTTTATAATTTACATACCTAAAAAACTAAATAACAAAAATGTATTCAGTCAAACTGATAGTGCAATAATGTATTTTAATTGTCAAACTAAAGTTGACTGTTTGTTCCGTAGCGTCTATTAATGTGTCAAGATTTCGCTTGATAATGCCTCAATGACAGTCAATACTATTTTCGTAAGTATGGCTACTAGGGAGGCTAATAATGCAAACACGTACAAAACCGAATACATTTTTTACCATGGCGCAAGACGCACTACAAAAACAAGGCATACAGGTCACTGACACACCAGATGGTGTTAGTCAGAGTTCTGCACAGGCCGTAAAACACCGCCGACGCAAGCGCTGGCAGCCGAAAAATCCTCTCCGGGATTTACGCGTACACAAGGGGTATACCCTTGAGGAACTGGCGAATGCGACTGGTTTATCACCATCATATTTGTCACGTCTTGAGAGTGGTTCACGGCGCTTAAACGCGGATATCATTCAAAAACTCGCGAGCATTCTTGAGTGCTCGCCTGCTGATTTGTTGCCATTTACAAATGGCCCAACAAGTGCGCAGAATGTTTTTCCCCACGGTGCAAACGTTGAATCTCTTCCCGTGCGTAGTGCCGGAAACCAGAATGCGCCGGTTGATTTGCCTGTGTATGAGGTAACGTCTCAGGATGGAAAACTCGCCTTTGATTTCAATCAACCGAAAGACTGGATTGTTCGCAATGCTGACTTCACAGGTGTGACAGGGGCATTTGCGCTTAGTTTCGTGACGGGAGATTATTCCCCGCGTTACACGGAAAATGATCTTTTGCTCGCGCATCCTTCAAAATCGTTGATTGCGAAATGTTATGTGATCGTTGTGGCAAGCGACGGGAATGTAACTCTTGGGCGCTTTGATCATTGGGAATCGGCAGCTGTCACCAGTGGTAACTTTGGCCCTGTTGAGGCAAATGCTGAAGATATTCTTAAGATCTTTGATTTTCATGATAAAACAGTGTCACGTTCATTCGTGCGCAAAGAAATTAAAGGTGTTTATCGGGTTGTTGGTACGGCAGAACGTACGTAACCACGGAAATCACTCATTTCAAATGCGAAAAAACCCGTGTAATAGCGGGTTTTTTATATGGGCGTTTGGCTGTGTAGATAATTTTTACGCCCGTATATGATGTGCTCTTAGATAAAATGATAAAGGCTCACGCGCATATTCAGGCGTGCACTAAAATCGTAGTGAGGGAATTAGAATTTATATGGATTGGTGTAATTGGAGGTTAGGCAATAATATCGGGGATTGCATGCCCACGAAGATGTGTAATTTTCTGGCATACTGAGTCATGCTGTGTTTGTAAGTCACGAACCAAGAAAGGATTTACTATCTTTTGGCTTTTCAACACGTTTAGACGCGTTGAAAGTGTGGCACGCTCACTATCAAGCTGTGTAATACGTTTAGTAACAAATGATACTTGGTAAGACATTATTTGTAATTAATTAACACATTTTTAATATAGTGCTTATTCTTCAATAAATCAAGAAAATTTAAAAAATCAGATTTTTACTAGTAAGTATTTGGGGAAAATTTGGTTGCGGGGGCTGGATTTGAACCAACGACCTTCAGGTTATGAGCCTGA
>CAYGTJ010000188.1:0-1941 GCA_964352755.1 uncultured Alphaproteobacteria bacterium | reverse complement strand
GGTAAACCCAACAAAGGGCACCAAAAGCACCTCCGGATCAAACTGATCAAGTCCCTCCTCCGTCATGCAATGATACCGATCAACTTCATAAATCTCAGAGGGGTCACACGTAAGAAAGTGCATTTCTGATCCGTTGATTGCGGGAAACCCAATACGGTTAGGCTTCGGGGAATCAAAATCAGCCACTGTTTTCAAAAAGGGTATAACATCTGGTTCGCCAGCTAAAGGAATGTAGCCCCCCAGGCGCGCGTCAGGCATATGGGCAATAATCTGGGCAACGTACGTAAATATGCGTGCATGATGTTCGTCTAGCACCGTGTTACGCACCATTTTGATTTGCAACGCTCTCCTTAGCTCATCTTTTGACTGATCTACTGCATGCACAGGTATTTTCCTCCCCGTCGGTGAGGCGTGTGTTATTTTGCCGTTCGATTCAACATCGCGCGATAAACACCCGCCATAACAACACACATAATGGCCTCTCGTAAAACGAACTCAAACGTAATGAGAACACCTTCGATTACCCCAATTGAACTGATATCAGTAAATACACCAATGATCATACGCAAGACATCAGCACATATGAGGCACACAAAGCCCACAACGACTGACGCAAGAATCACATAAATCGTTGTTTCTATATGGGTATCCCGCGCGATGCGAATACTTTCACGCATGCGCAAACCATGATTACCACAAACCAAGACATAGGCCGAAAAAACATACAGCCATAACCAGACCTTAATAAGCGCACTAAAAACGCTCACCACAAAAAAGATACTGGTACCAAGCGGCATAAGCAAAACCTTTACACCAATATCACATGCCATCACCACAAGAGCAAACGCCAGCGACAGAAGAAACGCACGCCCAAAACTGCTCAGTGCCTTTGATGCATTCCAGGGATTGCGCACGAGTAAAACCCGATAATACAAAACGGAAATAATACTTGGCGTACTCGCACCCAACCATAACATTACGGGGTTCATCATATGAATTAATGCAAACGATGGGGAAACTTGCTTTTGAAATTGCGCACTATCCAACAAATATGACATCACTTGCAAACACGCAGACACAGAAAAAACCAGCGCTGCCAACGCAATATAAGCGCGGTGACGACGCTCAAAAAGACCGCGCGCTAAGGCTATATTTTCAAAAAACAAACGTATCATTGTGACCTCTCGCTTGCGAATGTACATGACTTTGCTATGTGCTGTAAACACGCTATAATGATGAAAAGGTATGTACAAAAAGCCATGCACCCCCATTTACGAACACGGTTGAATCTGTTGCGCACCAACCTCAGGATACGAGTGCTTATGCTTTGCATGGTTATTGTGTCCGGTATTTTGTCAGGGTGTGCATCAAATAAACACCCAGTCCCCCTAGTGAAAAAAGAAAACTATTCCCCGAACCTCAATGCCCTGGTGCTGGTTCGGACGTATTCAATTAAAGAGAATAAAGCATTTTTCGTCAAAACCGTCTGGGGAAAGTTTGATCCTAATTATCAAACAACTAGCAAATCTTCATTTACTTTTGAGCCAGAAGCCAAAGGGGGATTTGCAAAATACATACCAGGATTTAAAGAAATCGGCCAAACACTAAGTTTTGGGCAAAATGCCACTTATGAGCTCTACCAAATTCCCCCAGGTCGATACGTTCTTGATTGGTTTAGTGCGACACTTGCTGGCCGACGATTTGAAACACCCAGCGATGACGGCTGGAACCTCAAGAGAGGTGATGCAAAATGGGCATCATTTGAGGTAGATCCTGGTGATTTCGTTTATTTAGGTGACATTCGTTTTTTCTTCAGCAAAAGTGAAGCCGGCATTGATATTGCGAATCACCGTGACGAAGCCGAAGAATTTATAAAGAAACATTACCCCTGGGTTCGAAGCGGTCTTGAATTTCGCCCCGTCGTTGTAACCTGGGATAAAC
>CAYGTJ010000187.1:0-1954 GCA_964352755.1 uncultured Alphaproteobacteria bacterium | reverse complement strand
GCATCTCTTGCGTGAGTGATGAAAGTGCTCCGAGTAAGACCATCACATCCTCTTTAACCTTCTCATCTCGTTGAAGATCTTGACCGAGTTCTATGTTAAACCTCTCAAGAAGGCCTGACTTTTCAACGAGACCTCCTAGATAGATTAGGCCTTCGTGGGGGCTTTTGCGTCATGATGTGGCTATTACTCATGCGATATTTCTTCTCTATGAATCTGCTGAGCATTTGATTGTTTCGGTGAAGCTGTTTGTGAATTCGGTGAAGATTTGCGATCACAAAACTGCGCACCTCGCTGTTGCCACGCCTCCTTTATTGCTGAAGAGGCGTGTGACCACTCTGAGTCCACGAGTCCGAGAATCGTTTGAAGATCAACGTCTTCAGTCAGAGCTTTCTTAAGGGCACGAACGAAGGTTAGTGCTTGCTTAATCTCAAGGGCTTTTTTCTTGTTTTGTAACTGTTTGATTTTATCGTCGATAGATTCGGTTTGATTACGCATGAGCAAACGTCCTTTATAAAAATATAAGGAACTAACAAACCACTTTCCTTATAAAACGTTCACGAACCAACGTCAAGTTTCCCAAAGGAGGAGCCCAGGGTAAAACTCACATGAAACATTTGACTAGAAACCCAAACAGTCTTTTTTTGATTTAAACGGTGTTCCATTAGGAAACAATTCTGCGTGTGTCATTGTCTTTTCTTTTTTTGGTTCCAATACAGCTTGCCAGAAAACCCTCCTTTCTATCGCAGCATCCGATTCAGGGATATAAGAGAAATCACCTAACAGTCTCTCTTGAATCTTTAATTCATCGGTGTCTTTCATGAACCGTACCAACCATACATCGTTGTTTCTTTCCTTTTGAAGGAGTGTTCATGTTGCTCCAACTAACACATTGTGTAATTTCTCAGTATTGTTGTGGCGTGGATATAAAAGCACGTTACGATACAAGTGCGCCCAGTTTTCCGCCTGAACTGGCCTTGTTGAGAAACCAAAAACTACGGCACCTAATATAAGTTTTGTGCAAAAACGTGGCCGTCGACTGCTAGAATTATGCTTTTCCTTTTCTACAGGGCAAGCAATCGTAACAATTCTTTTCTTTGGGCTCCCTAACCCAATAACTGATGGTAATCCACTAAAGAATCCGCCCAGTCCTTCAAGCGAACACCATGATTGCCCCCTCGATTTTCTGTAAATAGAAACTGAATCATCTTCTTGATCATAGGAAGATATAGGAGAACCTGACCTAGCGCTTTCTAACAAGACATCACACACTTCAGTCGCATGAGAAGTTGTTACAAAGAGGAGACACAGAAAAAATAAGTTTATCATAATAAAACCCAGAATGCAGAATCACATCTATCAGTACCACGAATCACCCGCTGCCCTGTGCCTGATGTTTCATAATGATAATACTGAGTAATATACAAACAATTAACGAGAAGAATGATTCAACTTACTTTTACACTTTCCCATCTTGTGTATCTACTGCAGCTGCCACAGGTTGTTCAGGATGAACGCGGCGGCGGCTTCTCGCTAGCATAGATGCACCCATTCCCCTGACATTAGAAGGAGGTTGAGTGGCTGTTGCTGCACCATGTCGTGTAGCATGTTCTAAAGCATCAGCGAACATCGGCCTTACAACAGCCGCCGCAGGGTAGCGTCCCTCAGGAGAAGGAGTTGGCTGTGAATGCTCTTGCATGCGTGTTATAAACCCAACAGCCTCCGCACTTCTCCCTGTTTTCTTCCCTAACCGTTTTAATTCAGCAGTTGTGTGACGGGAAATATCATCAAGACCTCCCATCTCTGCCGTTAAGTCAGCCTGAAGCACGTAAAAATTTCCCGGTGATAGCAGTTCCCGCCCCGCCCGCCGGTGAGATTCGGCTGTTGCGCTGATGGATAAATTCGTGATTTGCATTGCCCATGCCGATGGCGTGGTGCAGGCAGAAGAGCGGGATTA
>CAYGTJ010000186.1:0-1956 GCA_964352755.1 uncultured Alphaproteobacteria bacterium | reverse complement strand
GTTATGTAGTCTATTTACGCGGTTTTTTGTCCTGCGAAAGCTGATTCAGCGTCTTCGTCCGACATACGTTGTTTCGTTTGTTGACATAACAAATGTGACGACTATCATTGCCTTAGCTGGCCTGAATGTTCCCATAATTGTGAATGAGCGAACAGACCCCTTTCATCATAAAATACCCTTTATTGTGAGTGTTTTGCGACGTTGTCTGTATGGATTTGCGCGTACGGTGGTAACGCAAACAACTGCTGCCGCGGCGTTTTTTCATTGGATCCCTCAGAAAAAAATGGCGGTGATCCCCAATATTATCCAAAAAAATGACCTGAAGAAAGCGACCAATCACACGAAAATTCGCAACATCATAACAGTAGGGCGCCTGGTCAAATCTAAGAATCACGACACGCTTATTTTTGCCTTTGCAAATGTTCGTGCGAAGTATCCAGACGCCACTCTAACGATCTGTGGTGAAGGGTCTGAGCGGGCGAACCTTGATGCACAGATAGCAGCGCTTAACCTTAGGAAAAGCATTACGATCACAGGGCGTGTCAATGATGTCTCATCATATCTTGCGCGCGCTGATTTGTTTGTATTTCCAACCGCCTATGAAGGTTTTCCCAATGCACTGGGTGAGGCAATGGCCGCGGGTTTACCGGTGATTGCTACAGACATACCCGGAAATCGGGTTCTTGTAACCCACAAGGTTACGGGGTTACTCGTTCCTCTTTCACCAGGTCGTGAGAATA
Organism: uncultured Alphaproteobacteria bacterium; assembly: GCA_964352755.1. Classification (GTDB taxonomy): domain Bacteria; phylum Pseudomonadota; class Alphaproteobacteria; order JAUHZC01; family JAUHZC01. The sequence continues at coordinate 1,216 of CAYGTJ010000186.1, read as the reverse complement.
AATCCGTCCATATTGATGATCTAACACGGGCAATTTATGAACTTGTTGATGATCCGAAAAAAGCACATCAATTGGCTGTACGCGGCAAAGAGCACACCAGGCATTTTACGTGCGAGAACGTGGTTGCCACGTGGGAGAAACTCATCGATGCCAGTACCTAAAAGGCCACGTGAACATATTGACATGGTCGTGATCAGGGAGTATGTTCGCATCATGAACAATGTTAGTTTGTACTGCATGCGTGCTTTCAATAACTCATTCTTTGTACGCAAAGGAAACATCTAATGCAGAGCTGGTATGTCGTTCACACGCAGCCTCAAAAAGAAGATTTTGCTTATGAAAATCTCCGAGCGCAAGGCTTTGATGTTTATCTACCCAAGTTTGAAAAGAAACGAACCCATGCCCGCAAAACTGAAATTATACGAGCCCCTTTGTTTCCTCGCTATGTGTTCGTAAATTTTGATAGTTCGAACACGCAGTGGCGTGCAATAAATGGGACGCGCGGCGTTATTTCGTTGATTACATGTGGGGCAAATCCGGCAAAAGTGCATGACGAGATCATTCCGAGCATAAAGGCGCGTCAAAATGAGTCTGGGCTTATCAATGCAGAGCAACTTGGTTTGTTCACGGTTGGTAAAACGGTTCATATCACAAATGGTCCGTTTCAAGGGCACACGGCGACGTTGAATACGCTCACGGGTGATCAGCGCGGCGAATTGCTTATTAATTTTATGCAAAGAGATATGCGGGTGCGTATCTCCCTGCATGACCTCGAGGCAGCATAGTATTTGAGCTGTTAATACCTTACAAAAACCAACGTTAGTGTGTTTTCACCCTGACTGCGGCAGCATGCAAAAAAACAAGAGATTTAAATCAACACATTATATGTCAGCTAATCCATCCATATTTTCAGCAATTCAAAAACTGCGGGCACTTCTCAGTCGTTCCCAAAAAATGGCGCTGGCGCGGGTTGCTGCCTTTGCGCTTTTTGTTGCAATTCTTGAACTTATAACTGCAAACACCATCATCGTTTTGGCGCAAACACTCACCAATCCAGAGATGGCGCTCACATATTTTTCACGGCTTGGAATTTTTACGGATATATCGTCGGCGCGCGCCGTCGCCTATATTGCCCTAAGTGTTGGGGGTATGTTTTTCATAAAGAATATCGCGGCCGCCGGCGAAGTGTTTCATCAGAATTTTACCATTCAGGGGA
>CAYGTJ010000185.1:0-1962 GCA_964352755.1 uncultured Alphaproteobacteria bacterium | reverse complement strand
CGCGTCAACCCTTGAGGAATTAGCGGCTCAAGGCATTCTGATCGCTGATAAAATCTTGCACTGGCGCCAGGTATCAAAACTGAAGTCCACATACACCGATGCGTTGCCGACACAAATCAACCCACAGACCGGGCGTGTTCATACATCATTTTCCATGAGCATTACCTCGACAGGGCGTCTTTCATCGTCTGATCCGAATCTGCAAAATATTCCTGTACGTTCGGCTGAGGGGCGAAAAATTCGTGAGGCGTTTGTAGCAGCCCCTGGTATGTCCCTTATTTCCCTCGATTATTCACAGATTGAACTCCGTCTACTTGCACACATAGCCGAAATAGATTCACTGCAAGACGCATTTAATAACGGTCAGGATATTCACGCAATGACGGCTGCAACCGTTTTTGATACGCCTCTGGCCGATGTTACAAAAGAACTTCGCGCCCGGGCAAAAGCCATTAACTTCGGCATTATTTATGGCATCAGTCCCTACGGCCTTGCCCGTCAACTGAAAATCCCCCAGTCGGATGCAAAGCACTACATCAATGCCTATTTCGAACGATATCCTGGAATTCAAGCGTACATGGATAAAATGATTGAAACGGCGCGCGTCCATGGATACGTCGAAACCATCCTTGGTCGACGCTGTCATACCCCCTCAATCACTAGCAAAAATCATTCCATCCGTAGCTTTGCTGAGCGCCAAGCCATCAATGCCCCTCTCCAAGGAAGTAACGCAGATATCATCAAGGTAGCCATGCGCCAACTTCACGATGATCTTCGCACATCACATGCAGAATCACACATTGTGTTGCAAGTTCATGATGAGTTAATTCTTGAAACACCAAAGGAAAACGCCGAATTGATAGCTGTGCGTGCCCAGGGCATTATGAATTCCGTCATTAAGCTGTCAGTGCCGCTAGTTGTTGATTACGGAATCGGATCAAACTGGGCAGAAATTCACTAGAGATTTGCTTCAAGAGCACTTGCAATCGCACCGTCTGAGCAGTATGCTAACTACACGATTTTAGAGGTACCATTATGCACGGCTTACATCCCATTTTTTGCACGCTATTTTTAGCAACGCTTTCGTTGCCATCGGTTATGGCAGCAGGCGACAAGCCCTCACCGATCACAGCCGATCACGGAACAAATATACGTGAGGTTGTGTGCCCAAATGGCGTTAAGATTACAAAGTTCTGGGCACGTGCCGCAACGGGTGCTAATTCAGCTGTGTATTTTCGTATTAAGGCCGTAAAACGCAATATTCACCTGACCCACGCCGAAACACCTGTGGCTGATCGTGTGGAAATCCATAAACATGTGGACAAAGGTGCGCGCATTGTAATGGAAAGAGTGGTTGATTTTCACATGAAAGCAGGTACCGAGTACGTCTTTCAACCCGGAGACATGCATCTAATGTTGATGAATCTTCGCCAAGAATTGCAAGATCACAATATGTTGCCGCTAACGTTGAAGTTTGACGATCAGACCAGTTGCAAAATATTCGTACCTGTGGAGCTGCGTCAGCCTTACTAAATGGATCATTCTAAGCCTGACCTTCGGAATTTTATTGATGACGTGAACCAGCGACTTCCGCTCTCGTCAGTCGTTGGACAAAAGGTAAAATTACGCAAAAAAGGACATGAGTTTCAAGGGCTCTGTCCCTTTCATAACGAGAAAACACCGTCATTCTATGTCAATGATGGTAAGGGTTTTTATCATTGCTTTGGATGTGGTGCCCACGGAGATGCCATTGGTTTTTTGCAAGAAACCCAACGACTAAGTTTCATGGAAGCCCTTGAGAAATATGCCCAGGCTGCGAACATGACGTTGCCGCAATTCGCACAGACGGATGTTCCTCCTGAAAAAGTGGGACTGCGCGACCGTTTGCGGGCACTTTCGCTTGAGTGTGCACGGTTTTTTCGTGATCAACTTAGTACGCCCAAGGCAAAACATGCGCTGGAT
>CAYGTJ010000184.1:0-1983 GCA_964352755.1 uncultured Alphaproteobacteria bacterium | reverse complement strand
ATTTCACTCTCTATGGTTGGAGGTGTCGTTCACTTTCGCCGCAATATTGCATCAGACGCTCAGATAAAGGCGCTAAATACACACCTTCAATCTGCGAATCCCTCAGACATTCCTTTGTTGGTGGCGATCGATCAAGAAGGCACACCGGTGGTTCGCACAGCAAACATTGAAGATGTTTCCGAATATCCAAGTGCGAAGGCATTTGAAGGCCTCAGTTTAAAAGCGCAGCAACACGCAAGTAAAACGCTTGCGCGTCGGTTAGCTGAGCGTGGGTTTAATTTTAATTTTGCACCTTGTGTGGATCTTGATTTGGGAAGTCCTGTGATTTCTGGTTATGACCGAAGTTACAGCAATGATCCTGAGCGGGTGGTTGAATGCGCAACTGTCGTGTGTAAGGCTCATCATGATGCAGGAGTCATTCCCTGTCTTAAGCATTATCCAGGTCATGGATCTGCCCAAGGTGACACACACGAAGACATGATCGATGTCACGAAAACCCACTTGCCCGAGGAAACAAAAATCTTTCACATGCTGGTTACAAAAAACGTCGCGGATGCGATTATGACGGCACATCTCTATCACGCACAATGGGATGACGATTATCCAGCCACAATGTCCCCGCGCGTGTTGTCTGATCTCCGGGCTCACGGATTTAAGGGCGTGATTATTAGTGATGATATGCATATGGGTGCCATCATTAAGAAATTTCAGACAAAATCATATGAGTATAACGCCCCAAATTATGATGCTTATGATTATGTCAGAGCCGCTATTTTAGCACTACAAGCAGGATGCGATATCTTGATTTATTCGTGCAATACATCGGCGGCAAAAGGAGTGGAAAATTTTATTGAGAATCTCAATTTTATTCCTGAACTGGTTCGTGGCATTGCGTCGGCAGTGCGTGCCGGCGAGATATCCGAATCTATAATTGATGATAAGTATAGACGTGTAATGAAATTGCGAAACAAATAAATCAATTCATTGACAATATAAAAATATAACAATATACATTCGTCATCTTAATCTAAATAATAAAATGAAATCACTAATATTCGTAATTTTTACCATGCTTGCAATTACGGATGTGTGTGCGAGCGATGCTTTTTCCAGACCCGCGCGTAATTCTCGGTCAATGCCTCCTCTTTTTGGGGGTCTTAGCCGTGAAGATGGTGATGCGGTGTTTCGAAGGTCAAGGGAAATGTTCAAAGCATTAGGACTCGGTGAAAATCCAGCAGCCATGAATGCACTAGAGGAAACCCTTAGGGGTAATGGTATTTCAATCCCGCCACCGTTGCCCGTTTCTCATGCATCTATGCCGGCAGCCGCGGCATCTAGCGCCTATATTCCACCAGAAGCGGTGGCTTCTCACGTATCTCTCCCCGCAACAGCGGGTGATTCATCTAGGCTCCCGCGTCCTTTCACATTCCCCCAGGATTCAGTCTTGCGTACGATGACTTTATGCGCCAACGGAATGGAGAATCGACGATTAGGATCCCCTGTATCGTTACCAAAAGGCTGGATTAATCGAACCGTTGAAGGAGCGAATCAAACTATTTTCTCTCTTGAAGATAGTAACGGTAATGCATCTGCTGCTTTGAAGATATTTTGTGCAAAGCTATCTGTACAGAGAGCTTTTGGATTTGTTGTTAGCGGAGGGGGTTTAGAGGCTGCAAGATTTGCCCAAGTTTGTTTACTCCAAGATCTCCTGACACCTGCTGGATTTGATCTTTTAATGAGTTTGGGGGGTTATGTCAGCTTGAGTTTGCCAAGCGGAAAAATAATAAATGGTAGAAGTGAAATTAATCTTGGTGACCCAGGGCTAGACACTGAAAGAACTGGAGATCAAAACTTCACACCTTTGATGTTTGCATTTCAGTTTCCAAGTTCTACTGAAAAACTTTCCGTAGATGCCCTCAATGTTGGGGATATAATAAAGGTATCACGGGTTTTTGCGTGTCCTGAAACGGTTCCAAATAAAGC
>CAYGTJ010000183.1:0-2005 GCA_964352755.1 uncultured Alphaproteobacteria bacterium | reverse complement strand
CCTGTTGCAACCCTCGATCGGCGCGCGCAGCAAGATTATCATCAATAGGAATTTGAATGGCTGTGTTTGCATCAATTTTTTTACTGAGCGACCCAATCGGCACAGTTCCCTGAAAAACACCTTGAAATAGTATCGTGCCAGCAATGGCAATGACACTGAAAATAAACCCAAACATAATAAGTAGGATTTTGATCGCCCCCAAGGCGAAACCAAACACTGGCGCTAAAAACCGCAAGGGTTGAATAATGAGATTCCAAAAAAGACTAAAAAATGTTTCAAACCATGTTTTGGCTTTATCCGTCTTTTTTAGTTTTTTTACTTTTGATGTAAGGGTTTTTCCAAATATTTTCAGCATCGATTAATTTGCTCTCCTAAGAATCTCCAGCACTCATGCCCATGATGTTATAACCGGCATCAACATAGTGAATCTCACCTGTTACCCCATGGGAAAGATCACTCAAGAAGTATACACCAGTTCCCCCAAGATCAGATAGTGAAACATTCCGACGAAGAGGGGCTACCTGTTTGTTGCGATTCAGCATTGTCACCAGATCACCAATCCCTGATGCGGCAAGGGTACGAACAGGCCCCGCAGAAATCGCATTCACGCGGATTCCCTTTGGCCCAAGATCGGCGGCAATATAGCGCACACTTGCTTCAAGAGCTGCTTTTGCAATACCCATCACGTTATAGTTAGGAAGTACTTTTTCAGCACCATAATAGGAAAGGGTGATCAGACTTCCGCCCTCATTCATGTATTTTGAGGCATGCGCACACACAGCCGTAAACGAATAGCACGAAATATCCAACGCCTGTAAAAACTGTTGGCGTGTGGTGGCGATGTATTCACCCCGCAATGCATCACGATCCGCAAAGGCAATTGCATGAACCACAAAATCTAGTGACCCCCAGGCCTTCCCAAGCGTGTCAAAAACATGTGCAATCTGGTCGTCTTCCCCGACATCACAGGGAAGTACATGCGTTGATCCCACTGATTCCGCCAGAGGATCAACACGCTTTTTCAACACATCCCCTTGATAGGTAAAGGCAAGTTCCGCACCATGGGCATGCAAAGCCTGCGCGATTCCCCATGCGATGGAATTACTGTTAGCAACCCCCATGATTAGTCCTTTTTTACCAGCCATTAATTGGGTCATTGTGTGTCCTTCTGTTGTAAAAATTTAAATGATGATACCGGAAATCTTCAAAAAGGCAATCGAGCGCCACTCAAGAGAATTGCATTGTCATGATGCACGGTATAAATTGCTTAAAATTACTGAAAAATCATATGCGTATACTTCTCTCAATTATTATTCTCTCTCACACGCTGTGGGCAGCAAATTTCAACACAACGGTGATTAAAAATGTGCGCAAAGGTGTGGTGAGTATTACCACGCGCGTTTTACGTTCAGCATACGAATCTGCCCAAGAATCCCACGGATCAGGTTTTATTGTTGATAAAAAGCGTGGCCTTATTGTAACGAATCGGCATGTCGTTTCCGCAGGATCTCTCACAAAACATGAGGTCACCTTTCATAACGGCAAACAAGTTGATGCCCACATTATCTATTATGATCCAATACATGACCTTGCCATCGTGAAGGTTGATCCTGACAAACTCCCCAAATCCACGCGCCAACTCGCACTGAAACCATTGGCTGCCGCCCCTGACGTTGACGTGTTCTTGATAGGGAAAAATGCAGGGCAAGACTTCTCATTTCAAACGGGACGCATTACCAGCATGGATGAAACAAGTGGCCACATTCAATGCCAAGCAATGCGCGTCAGCACCAACACCCAGGGCGGAAGTAGCGGATCGGCCGTATGTGATGCAAATGGAGATGTATTAGGTCTTAATCATTCCGGCACAACAGATAGTTACGCCCTGGCACTGTGGGCTGGATACATCCGCCCCGTCCTCAAAGACATTCAAGACCACCAAGGGTTCACGCGTCAATCGACCGGTGCAGAACTGGAGTATTACTATCTTGATCGCGCCGTAAAG
>CAYGTJ010000182.1:0-2048 GCA_964352755.1 uncultured Alphaproteobacteria bacterium | reverse complement strand
CTGTGGTTGCCGGTGGTTGAGGTGCTAAGCGTGCAACGTCAGTCCTTGATCAAGACCCAATTGCGGTTAGTGTTTCTGTTGGCTCGGCAAATAAAGCTGTGGACTATACTAAAAATGTAACAGTTCCCACACAAACCCCTCAGAAAAAGACATCTGAGAAGAAAACAGCCCCAACTGGGTAATCAGATGAAACACGTAACCGTTGGAACACCGGGGCGATCTGTTACCTTTGGCAATGACTTGCCGCTTGTCATCATTGCGGGGCCTTGCCAAATCGAGAGTCGCTCACATGCGCGCGAGCTTGCTGAGGGCATCCAAACCATTGCACGTAAACTCGATATTCCCTTCATCTATAAATCTTCTTATGATAAGGCAAACCGCACTAGCATTTCGGGAAAGCGCGGCATCGGGATGGAAAAGGGTCTCGATATTCTGCGTGAAATTGGCCAAGATTTCGCATGCCCCGTGGTAACTGATGTTCACCTACCTGAGCAGTGCGCCCCCGTGGCTGAGGCCGTGGATTTGTTGCAAATCCCTGCTTTTATGTGCCGCCAAACAGATTTGCTGGTGGCTGCTGCCAAAACGGGCAAGCCCGTTCATGTAAAAAAAGGACAGTTTCTCGCCCCCTGGGATATGAAACACGTGGCGCAAAAACTCGTTGATGCGGGGAATGACAACATCATTTTGTGCGAACGGGGAACATCTTTTGGTTACAATCAACTCGTTGTTGATATGCGTGCGCTCCCTATTATGAGCCAGACCGGTTATCCCGTGGTCATGGACGCGACACACGCCGTCATGGAACCTGGAGGCAAAGGCACATCATCCGGTGGCAATCGTGCATTTGTTCCCACCGTTGCCCGAGCTGCGGTCGCAACAGGCGTTGCCGGTGTTTTCCTTGAAACCCATGATAATCCTGATGTTGCTCCTTCTGACGGGCCAAACATGGTTCGCCTTGATACCCTTGAAAATATCCTTGCGTCTCTAAAAGCCATTGATACACTGGTAAAATCTGAGATCGCGCAACCAATTTTTGTGTAATACATTCCTGAGGCTATCCATATGAGTACCATTATCAAACTTCATGCGCGGCAAATCCTTGATTCACGAGGAACACCAACGGTTGAAGCTGAAGTCGAGCTTGATTCAGGTGCCTTTGGTCGTGCAAGCGTCCCCTCAGGCGCATCAACTGGTCAACATGAGGCCGTCGAGCGCCGCGATAATGATGCGTCAAGCTACGACGGAAAATCGGTCTTAGATGCGGTGGATGCCGTAAACACAGTCCTTAGCGATACGTTAGTGGGTATGGATGCGTTAAATCAACAGTTGATAGATCATACGATTATTGATGCTGATGGCACTGAAAATAAAAGCAACCTTGGCGCCAACGCAACACTCGCCGCAAGTATGGCCGTTGCAAAAGCCGCCGCCTCACATACCGAACAGCCACTTTACCGCTACATTGGCGGAACTGCGGCAACACTAATGCCGGTACCACTCATGAATCTTTTAAATGGGGGCGCACACGCCAATAATAACATGGACATTCAAGAGTTCATGATTGTTCCCCACCGTGCTGATTCGTTTGCGCAGTCACTCGAAATGGGGGCACGGGTATTTTACGCCTTGAAAAAAATCCTTCATGCGGATGGACATTCCACATCGGTTGGTGATGAAGGTGGTTTTGCCCCCAATCTTAAAAGCAATGCGCATGCCCTTGATCTTCTCATGAAATCCATTGAAACTGCTGGATACACCCCCGGGCGCGATATTAGTCTTGCGCTCGACGTGGCCGCAACTGAGGTTTATCGTGATAATCATTACCATTTCCAAGGTGAAGCCAAACCCTTTGATAGAGACGCATTGACGTCATATTATGAGAAACTTGTTTCAAACTATCCGATTGTTTCACTTGAAGACCCCTTTGCCGAAGATGACTGGGAGGGATGGACACATCTCACGGAAAAACTGGGTGATAAAATACAAATCGTTGGCGATGATTTATATGTGACCAACACAACGCGCCTGCATGATGGAATTGAAAAGTC
>CAYGTJ010000181.1:0-2177 GCA_964352755.1 uncultured Alphaproteobacteria bacterium | reverse complement strand
GAGTCGTTGTACCAGCAATACCTGACCAACCCGGGAAGTCTCGATCCCGAGTGGACAATCTGGTTTGAGACCGCAGACAAAGATCTTGCAACAACGCATTCAGACGCCAGCATCGATCGATCAATCAAGGCAATCATGTTTATTCGCTCGTATCGGGTGCGCGGACATTTGCATGCTGATCTTGACCCCTTGGGCTTGGAAGAGCGCCCGCCGCACGCAGAACTTGATCCCAAATCCTACGGCATTACCCCCCGCGAAATGGACATCCCAATTGCGTTAAATGGGGTGCTTGGGTTTCAAACGGCAACCATGCGTCAAATTGAAAAGCGTTTACAACAGGTCTATGCCGCACACATCGGTGTGGAATTTATGCATATTCAAGATCCTGAGCAAAAAAAATGGGTGCAACTTTATGTTGAGAACAATCCTGTTTCACAAAAAACAACCCCTGAGGATCGCGTCTATATTCTGCGCGCACTTGCCCACGCAGAGTTTTTCGAAAATCACCTGCGCACAAAATTTCCCGGGGCAAAGCGCTTTGGTCTTGAGGGGGGTGAATCGCTCATTCCTGGTCTGAACGCCCTGCTTGCAAAGGCGTGCGAATTAAACGTTAGTGACATCTCCGTCGGTATGGCACACCGGGGACGCTTAAACGTGCTGGCTAATGTTTTTCAAAAACCACTGAACCAGATAATTTTTGATTTCCTCGAAAAACCCGCTCCCAATAATGGCGATGGATATCTAGGCGACGTAAAATACCACAAGGGCGCATCAACTGATCGGCACTTCGGGGATAAAACCATCCACCTGAATCTTGCCTACAACCCCTCGCATCTTGAGGCTGTAAATCCTGTGGTCGCAGGTAAAGTCCGCGCCAAACAAGAATACGCTGGCCGCAGGACAGGCTCTCCCGCAACATCCTCTATCATGGGACTCCTCATACACGGCGATGCCGCATTCGCCGGACAAGGTCTCGTTGCCGAAACACTCATGCTTTCAGAACTCCCCGGATACGGATCGGGGGGAATCATTCACGTGATAATTAACAACCAAATTGGTTTTACCACCAAACCCAAACACGGGCGTTCGTCTCCCTATTCCTCGGACATGATGAAGATGATTCATGCCCCCGTTTTGCATGTAAATGGGGATGATCCCGAATCGGTCGTTTACTGCTTTAAGCTCGCGATGGAGTTTCGGCAAAAATTCAACAAAGACATCCTCATTGATCTCTACTGTTATCGTCGTATGGGGCACAATGAAATGGATGAACCCCGCTACACACAACCTCTCATGTATGCAAAAATCGCTGATCACCCAAGTACCTACACCCAATATAAACGCCACCTTGAAACGCAAAAGGTTGTTACCCCTGATGAAATAACAGCAATCGAAACAGCGATCAAAAACGACCTTGAAACCGCACACACAAAAGCAACAAAAACCAAAACAGCACCCAAGCCCGATTGGCGCCAAGGGGCATGGAAAAACATTGCGCAATCGAGTCTTAAAAAAACGAGCATCACGGCACACACATTTGATTCCCTTGCGCAAACGCTGACAACAGTTCCCGATGAGTTTAGTGTACATCCTAAATTGCAGCGCCAGCTCGATCAAAAGAAGGAATCACTCGCCACGGGCACCAATCTTGATTGGTCAGTGGGCGAAGCCCTGGCCTTCGGCACACTCATTCATGATGGATACAACGTTCGTCTTTCGGGGCAAGATTCAGGCCGCGGGACGTTCTCACATCGCCATGGTCGATGGGTGGATACACGCACGGAAAAAACGCATACCCCCCTGGAACATATCACAGAAAAATCAACCCAGAAAAAAGGCACGTTTGATCTCGTCGATAGCCCCCTGGCTGAGGCCTCGGTTGTTGGGTTCGAATACGGATTTAGCTTGAACGATCCCTCAAATGTGGTCATGTGGGAGGCACAATTTGGTGATTTTTGTAACGGCGCCCAGGTTATCATTGATCAATTCATTGCTTGCGCTGAATCAAAATGGCACCGCTTGCATGGGTTGATTCTGCTACTTCCCCACGGATATGAGGGGCAAGGCGCCGAACATTCCTCGGCACGTCCCGAGCGTTTTTTACAAATGTCTGCCAAGGACAATTGGACAGTTGCAAACTGGACAACGCCTGCGAACTTTTTTCACATCATCCGGCG
>CAYGTJ010000180.1:0-2181 GCA_964352755.1 uncultured Alphaproteobacteria bacterium | reverse complement strand
ATACATATGCTCACACGATTGCCCGGCATTTACTCAATGAATCTCGCAATATTCCGACCGTTGGCCAGGCATATATGATCCAAGGGTTTCGTATGCGGATTTTACGCCGTGTGCGCAATCAAATAACATTGGTTAAAATTAAAGCACCACCACGCAAAGACGATAATCTTTAACCGACCTCACTTTTTGTTTTCGTCGTTAGTTTTATTGCATGAAGACCTGAGTTCAGATCATCTTTGATGATATCATTGACCATTCGGTGGCGCGCAATAAGACTCAATCCTGAAAACTTTTCAGAGAGGATCGTAATTTTAAGGTGTGTTTCGCTGCCTCCTGGATTTGTATGATGACCTGCGTGTAGGTGCGATTCGTCCGTTATCTCTAGGGTGGACGGTGAGAGTTCATCTTGTAAAATCTTTTGTAAACGATTTATGCGCGACATATAAATTTGAATCCTTTTGGGTTGAATAATATGGAAATAAAACCCATATTAGGGGTTATTATGGCTCGTCTCAAGAACACATTACGTCCTGTCTATGAGGATACAAAACATTCGGCTCCGATGTGTGAACATTCGGAGTGTAGAGACGTGGCACATTATCGTGCGCCTAAAAACAGAAAACTTAGAGAATACCACTGGTTTTGTTTAACTCATGTGCGTGCATACAATGCCGATTGGAACTTTTATCAGGGGATGTCACCGGGGGCGATTCAAAGCCACCAACATGCAGATCTCACCTGGCAGCGGCCATCATGGTCGTTTCATGACCACCACAAAGCAAATCCACATATTCAATTTGAAGTATTAGAAGCCGTAGGACGCACCGTTCAGCTCACCGAAGATGAGCGAAACCCCTTTCCGCCCCACACACCAGAGGGGAAAGCATTAGAGTTTCTGGGGCTAACATATCCGTGCGATTATGAAGATGTTAAAAAAGCATACAAGCAATACGTCAAAAAACACCATCCCGATATCAACAATAACAGTAAAGTCAGCCACGACCGTATCAAGCGTGCCAATGAGGTGTATGATCTTTTGCGCAAGGCCTTTAAACTATTGGTGCCTGTGCCCTCGCGTTAAGGGGTGATGCATTTTGCAATTGCGTCAAACACAGCTTGCCGATCATCGGGAGTTTGACCACCAGCTTGTGCCATATCTGGGCGACCGCCACCGCCTGAGCCGTTAAGTGCAATAGCGCCGGCTTTAACAAGATCAATAGCACTGAATTTTTTTACAAGATCTGCTGTTACGCCGACCACAAGTGAAGCCTTATTATCGCTCGTCGAGAGAAGTATAACAACACCAGATCCCAGGTCTTTTTTGGCTTGATCGGCCATGGGACGGAGGTCTTGAGGATTGACCGCGTCCATGGGTTTAAATAAAACCTTGATGCCATTAATTTCGCAAAGATCTGTGGCAGATGTTTTTCCCGTGCTTTTGGTGCGGGCTGCTTTGAGGTCTTTTTCAAGGCGCTTTCGTTCATCAATGAGCTTTTTCATCTTTGCCGGTAACTCTTCAGACGGACACTTCATCGTAGTTGCGAGAGTCTCAAGAAGGGTATTTTGTGCGGTGATGAATTTTTCTGCGGCCTTTCCCGTTACGGCTTCGATACGGCGAACACCACTTGCTACACCTGATTCACTGGTAATCATGAAATAGCCGATATCTCCGGTGTGCTGTACGTGGGTGCCCCCACATAACTCAACAGAATACGTTTGTTTTTCAGGGGTCTCGCCCATTTCTACAACGCGCACCCTATCTCCATATTTTTCACCAAAAAGTGCCAGCGCTCCTGATTTGATAGCTTCGTCAGGTGTCATTTCAGTAACGTTCACCTCAGTGTTCCTGCGCACGACCTGGTTAATTGTGCCCTCAATTCTACGAAGAGTCTGTCGATTAACACACTCAGGATGGCTAAAGTCAAAGCGCAAACGATCTGGGCTTACGAAGGAGCCTTTTTGTATTACATGCTCACCTAAGAATTTACGCAACGCTTGGTGCAAAAGATGCGTAGCCGAATGATGCGCTTGCAATTGGGTGCGATTTTCTTCATCAACCTCAAGCGTTACATTCTCGTCACATGAAAGTGTCCCCTTTGTTACCTGAATGCAATGCACATGAAGGTTGCCCGCTTTTTTTTGCGTGTCGGTAACTTTGGCAATTGCCCCTGAATCATTGCT
>CAYGTJ010000179.1:0-2206 GCA_964352755.1 uncultured Alphaproteobacteria bacterium | reverse complement strand
GGATACGCGCCTCCTGGAAATGAGATACTCACGCACCTAACGGAAAAAGGGTTTACCCCTGATGAGGGCGTTGATGCTGGTGTTCTGATTGCGTCGCAAGATCCTGAACGTGGTGCCTATTCCCGCTTTCGTGAGCGTGTTATGTTTCCGATTTTTGATAACCAAAGCCGTGTCATTGGTTTTGGCGGGCGCACACTTCGTGATGATCCGGCAAAATATATCAACTGTCCTGAGACCCCACTTTTCATTAAGGGGCTTAATCTCTATGGCATGAATTTTGCGTTGAAAGCCCGATCAAAATCATCGCGCGTTGTGGTTACTGAAGGGTATTTTGATGTGACGCAACTCCATCAGAATGGATTTCATGAGGCGGTCGCCCCCATGGGTACCGCAATCACCGAGGATCAGTTGCAATTATTGTGGCGGCGCTTTGAAGAGATTGTCTTGTGCATGGATGGTGATGCCGCCGGTCGTAAGGCCGCCACCCGCGCCATTGAGCGTGCACTGCCTTTGTTAAATGCCCAAAAGCGTCTCTATATTATTTTGCTTGATAAGGGCGACGATCCCGATACGTTTTTGCGCACGAAGGGCGCAACACTATTCAGGCAAATGCTTGATCAAGCCCCAGCCGTCAGTGAGTTTTTGTGGACGTTGCACGCAAACGAAATTTCCCATCCCCGACCGGAACGATTAGCCTCATTACGGGCGCAACTCAATACCTATACTCAGGCGATCTCAGATCCCCTCACCCGGGAAGAATTTTCACACTTTTTCAAAACGCAATTCACCCAACGTTTCCGAAGTGCCCCCCCCATGAAAGGCCGTGCACGTACATTTGATACGCCAAAACACGTGCCAAAAATGTTGATCAATCGCCTGTTCGTTCAAGAATGTCTCCTCTTGCGATTGATTGTGTTGCGCCCCGCGCTGCTTGAGGAAATTACGGATGAACTGATGGATATGTCATTCAGTAGTGAGAGTTTGGAATCATTTCGCGATGCTGTGCTTGGGTTTTATGAATCGAATGCTGCGTCTGACACACTAACAACTCACCTCACAACTCATCCCGATTATGGTCAGTGGGGAGCTATATTTGACGAGGGACTGGCTGTGCATCATCGTTTTTTGCATGCTGATAAACCTATGAAAGACATTAAAAGTGCCTGGTTTGAGTTTTATTCACTTTATAAAAATCTCAGAAATATCGAAAGTGACTTGAAAACTGCAATCAATGACCTACATAACACGATGGACCCCAAGGCGTGGGAGCGTGTAAAAATGCTTCAAGAAATGGCTGAGGCATTGCGCGATGACGGATCATCGGATATATAGATTAACTGGAAGATGGAGTACCCCTAAATGGCTGACGCTATGAAAAATTCTGCAGATGAAAATCAACCGCTCGATCTTGAGGTGGTTATTCAGCAAACAGCTGAGAAATTCAAGGATGTGGACTATATTACCTATAGTGAACTCAATGAGGCTCTCCCCAAAGAAGATATAATCATTGAAAATTTAGAGGAAATCGTTACATCTCTCACAGATTTAGGATTGAGTATTATCGAAGATCCAGATTCAGACACCGGCACGAGTAGTTCTGAGGCTGATGAACCTGTTGCGGTCAAACCAACTCTCGATGCAAAAGCAATCGATGAGGATGATGACTTCGACGCGCCTGATGACGATGACGATGCAACTGACGCGGACCCCGCTGAACCCGCGGAAGAAGAAGAAGAAAGAAAACCAGCAGCCACCAACACCCCTGAGGATGCAAGTCGTGTGGATGACCCCGTGCGTATGTACCTTAAGGAAATGGGACAAGTTGAATTGCTCTCCCGGGAAGGCGAAATTGAAATCGCTAAGCGCATCGAAAAAGGCCGTGAAGATATGTTACACGCCATTTGCGAGAGCCCATTGACGATCAAGGCGATCATGGATTGGCGTAATGCGCTTGAGAATGAAGAAATGACCCTGCGTGAAATCATTGATCTGGAATCCATGCTAGAGGGCGACCCGGATGATGCCAGTGATGCTTCTCAGGTTACGGCTGTTGCTGGAAAGGCACCGAATGCTATGCCTGGTCAGGCTGCACCTGAAGTTTTGACTAAAGATGGTGACAAAACTTCATCCACTGAATCCCCCGAGGGTAACTCTGTAACAACAGAAAACAAACCTGAAGGTGAAGACGAAGATGATTTTGATGATG
>CAYGTJ010000178.1:0-2234 GCA_964352755.1 uncultured Alphaproteobacteria bacterium | reverse complement strand
GGCATGGGCGAGAATATTCGCAAAAACGTATGCACCAATCAACCAGATCAAGATTCCTGAAGTATCGGGCACGAGATGACCGACCGCTTGTTTAAAAATGAGTGGGGCGGTTGTCGAAAAAAGCTTACTTACAATTAAACTACCAAGAGAAATAGCGATATACATGCGTTGTTTCTTCGGTGATTTGACCCATAGGAAATCCCATAAATAAGTGAGGGCAAGGCTAGAAAATTTGTATTTTGGCATGATATGGGATATCTTTAGTTGGCGAGAGCATATGAAGATTGTCTTCATTTGTTTTAGATGGTATGTAATCCACCGTCAATGGATCAATTTAGAGAGAGTTCATGAAAAAACTTGAAAGTGTCTGTGTATTCTGTGGTTCTTCCAATAAAGTGCCTGACGTATTTAAAGACAACGTACGTAAACTTGGTGGCTTGATTGCGAAAGCGGGGCTTCGTCTTGTTTATGGCGGGGGAAGTGCAGGATTGATGGGGCTTGTTGCCGATGGTGCAATGGAAGCCGGTGGCGAAGTCACAGGTGTCATTACTGAGTTTTTGAATGAGCGCGAAGGATTGCATAAAGATCTTACCGAACTGCACGTGGTTGAAAGCATGCATGCGCGCAAACTGATGATGTATGAACGTTCGGATGCGTTCATTATTTTCCCGGGTGGTGTGGGAACTCTTGATGAGGCCTGCGAAATCATTACATGGAAACAGATTGGTCTTCATAAAAAGAACATTACGTTCTGCAATATTGAGAATTATTGGGACAACTTTATTCGTTTTTTCGAAGAAACCTTAGTTGAAAAGCAATTTGCCCGCGCCGAAGATAAATCAATCTATAAGGTTGTCGATTCTGTTGATGATGTGCTTGATACACTTGATGTGCCACCCGTTGATACCAGTGGATTTGTATCCAAGTGGGGCTAGTCTCTGCTTTTCATTGGGGATGACATTGACACGTGTGTGATCGTCAGGCATATCTGAAGCACACTTTTCCAGGAGGGGTGGCCGAGCGGCTGAAGGCGCACGCTTGGAAAGCGTGTATGCGTTAACGCGTATCGAGGGTTCGAATCCCTTCCCCTCCGCCACTGTTATTGTCCGAGCTGGCTCGCATGGGTTCCTAAATCCCTTATATTTATTATAAATACCCTTGTTACTTTGCCCAGAATGGTTCATAAAGATTCCTAGATAGCCAATAGCTCTTGGGGGTATATTTCGTGGTACAAAACGTCTTTTTCTTTCAGGTACCCCCCAAATGCGTCTGACGGATAAGAAAATCAAGGCTTCTGTACATCAACTGAAACCCTATAAGCTGTCTGATGGGTTGGGGATGTATCTACTGATTCAGCCTAACGGATCCAAATACTGGCGTTTTAAATATCGCTATCTCGGGAAAGAAAAACTTCTTGCCTTAGGAGTATATCCGGAAATAACCCTCAGTGAAGCACGCAAGCGACGGGATGAGGCACGCAAGACACTCGCTTTGAATAGCGATCCTCTTGTTATAAAACACCAAGAAAATCAACAGGCAAAACAACAAAATGAGAATACCTTTGAGCTCATAGCGCGTGAGTGTTTGGAAATAAAAAGGGGGACGTGGACGCCAAGGCATTTATTTTATGTCACGAGGAGGCTTGAAAGTGATATTTGGCCGGCTTTAGGAAGAAGGCCAATAGGACTTATTAAAGCGCCCGAACTCCTCGAGGTCATTCGCAATATTGAATCCCGGGGTGCTCTGGATATTGCACACAGAGCCTTACAAACGTGCGGCCAAATCTTCCGCTATGCCATTGCTATCGGGAAAGTAGAATCTGATATTACCAAGGATTTAAAGGGAGCTCTTAAACAGCGAAAATCAAGTAGTCACGCGTACTTGGAAGAAAGGGAGTTACCAGAGTTTCTGGAAAAACTGAGTGCCTACGACGGGGAATTGCTGACTCAGTTGGCTCTTAAATTTCTTTTACTCACGTTTGTAAGAACCAGTGAGTTGCGGGGTGCTACGTGGAATGAATTCAATCTCGGATCAAAAGAATGGCGGATTCCCGCCGAGCGTATGAAAATGCGAGAGCAACACATCGTTCCTTTATCACACCAGGCGATACGGATTCTTGAACAGGTTCAGGCTCTAAACCTATCCTCAGCGTATCTTTTTCCTAATGTAAGGAATGCCGTAAAACCCATAAGCGAGAACACCATTCTCTACGCGCTTTATCGTATGGGGTATCA
>CAYGTJ010000177.1:0-2244 GCA_964352755.1 uncultured Alphaproteobacteria bacterium | reverse complement strand
TGATGTAGCAATAATCAGATATAGGCGGCGTTGCCAACCCACTGTTTTCATACGACACCGTCGTATCTCTCAATAGTTTGGTGCATTTAGCATGTACGTCTCTAGAACACCTATTTACGTTGTCGATGTACCAAGCTCTTCTTCAACTGCGGCCGCCGCAGCCATAGCAGCCGTGCGATGTCTTACGTATGGTCCTGTTCCCCCAAGCAAACGATCTGTTTCTCTGGAATCATCAGATTCATCCGGGAGATCGGCGCATGAAGCCGCCGCAGCGGCGGCAGGACGCGAGGAGGAGGTTAATGCCCGGCTTTCATGTGTGTCTGTACCAGAGGAAGAAGCTGCCGCGGCGGCTGCACCACCAGAATCTGCCATCATTGCTGCCTCTTCCTCAAACACACTGACGGGCAGTTCATACGGAGGTTGAACAAAAGGACGTGTGAGTTCGTTGTATAGAGAATCACCAATTACATCGCGTCCCATACCATAAGCCTCGAACCCTATGCATTGATCACGAAGAGCAGGAAAGAGATACATAAAAACGGTAAAACCAATCCCCCTTGCCTCGTGAGTGTAACGCCAAAAATCGAACCGTAATGTTCTCGGAAGCTCAGGAGAAACAGGTTTGGAGGGAGGTTCCTGACGCATTACAAAGCGTTTAACTTTTGAAGCAATTGAATCGATAAAAATCGGTGGATCAGGCGGAACACCCGTACAACCCGTAACTCTAGTAAGAGATGTTATTATAGTCTTTTTTTTAGTCTCTTTCATTAATGATCTGCTAGTGACCCTAGGTTTGGGCTGAATTACAAAATCTTTAGAAAAATTAAATTTTAATTGATCAATTCCCATTCTTTGTAAAAAAGGTCTAACTTTTTTATTTCTCCTCAATATTGACTTTAAATAGCTATCTTCTCCAATGAATCTACACTTCTCAATCTCATATTGAAGTATAAAAAGATCATCATACCTATGCCTACCTCCTGGTCTATAGGAATAAACATTGCTGCTAAAACATTGCATATAATAATCCCACTTATGAAACATAATAACAATACTCCTACATAAAGTCGGAGAAAAATAATCCCCACTAAAGTATTTTTTATCAAGTGCACGAAAACAGAGAATACCTTCTTTGAAGGAAATGAAAGGTAGTAACAAATCAATTTCAGACAAAGACCGATTGTGAATAATTTCCCATGTTTTTGCTCGTCTATGAAACTGTTCAACAACCATCAAAAAACCTCGTCCATGCGGATGAGGTCCAGAAGATTCTTTATTTAGAGTAGATGCAAACCTCTCACGAACTCCCTCCGACATTGTTCCCAAAACAGGACTTTTTTGTAAAGAAAAAAAAACCACTAAATATATAAGAACACTTCGTATACTTTTAATTACATACAAGAGAAAAATCATGTCGTTCGCTCTGTAGCATCGATAATAGACACTCCCAGCCACACAGGATTTATAAAGGCGTATTTTAACAACTTGGGATCGTCGAAACCGTCTGTATTTTCGGCAAGAGATATATAACGGTTAAACGATTCTTGTCTTAACGTAAGCACATCCCAAAGCTCACTCTTATTTACAAAAACATCCTCACCTAGTAATGGCACCTCCGCCGTATCTGTGCCTCCAACTCCTCTTCTAATTGCATAACGCCCCCGCGTAGAAAGATTTTGATTAATGGATCCTAATCTTCTCCCCGCAGAATTAACCTCTGCTCTTTGTGCATTAAAATCTGCCCCACGACGCAAGAAAGCTAATGCTGAAAGTCCTGCCCCAAAAAATCCTGCCCCAGCTCCAAATGCAAATCCTCGACCTATATCAGTCTTCATGCCCGCATTTGACAATGCCACTGATTCAAGCCCTAGAGCCAACGACGACACTGCAGTTTGGCCTGCAACGTCTATTGTTGATTCAAGAACTGATGCACGCCTGATAATAACATTAGCTCGCTTACTCAACATTTTTGAGGCTAATCTTGAAGCCGTCCTAGCTGCTGCTCCTGCTGCTGGTACTAAAGGTGCAGCAGCAGCTAACCGGGCAGAATTTCCGCCAGCAGACACAGCACCTCTCAACAACGTTGGTAAGCCTTGACTTCTTGCTAGTGCCTTACCAGCCTTTTGAGCAATGGCAGAGGCACCAAATGATCCAAGTTCAGAAAGTCCTGCAAAGAGTGTTGCAAACCCCTGATCTTGCAATAGTTTATCGGACAGAGAGAATGTAGATATTTTTATGGGAATG
>CAYGTJ010000176.1:0-2244 GCA_964352755.1 uncultured Alphaproteobacteria bacterium | reverse complement strand
TGGTATCGTAAGGCAGCCGATCAAGGGCTTGCGAGGGCGCAATATAATCTTGGAATGATGTATAGATTAGGCCGTGGGGTTGAGAAGAATGAGGAAGAAGCCCTTAGATTGTTCAAGAAATCCAAAATTTTTCCTTCTCCTTCTGTTCAAAGTCTAATTTATGATGGTTTAGCAAATATTATGTCAGAATTGATTCGCACGTTTAGTTGGGTTTTTTCCTCAAGTAAAGATCAAGATGCCGCCGCATCGGAGCTGTAGTTTATTTTTTGTTTGTGCGCCAAAAACGCCCCGAAGAGTTTTGATGCGTCTTTTATGACATATGTTCTAGAGATCATTAATCCTATTGATGAAGGGGAAGCGCTCTTCGTTAGGCCTATAATCTGCGCAGAATTGTTATTTCAAAAACGGAGGTTTCTGGTGACGTTTTGTAACATTGTTTCTGAGTTTATTTATAAAACACCAACAGTGTATTTTAAATAAGTTAAGGATTAATTGTACAGGTTAAAAATATCAACTTGACAGTTTTGTCAGCTATGTGACTATGCCTAAGGTACAAAAATTTAGATGTTAATTTTATGTTGCCTTTTTATACTTCTTTAAAATATTTGGTATTTTTTCTTAGCTTTAGTAGCCTCTTTGCTTCTGGTGTAGAGCTGGAAATCAGTTCCAAAATAAGAGCTGGAGGACGCGCTGTTTCTTCGTTGGAGGATGAAGATGTGCGCTGTCGGCGACGGGTGCTTCCGTGTTGTTTGTTAACAGGGTGTTGTAGCATTGCTTTTTGGGTGCTTAATTCTTTCACACAAACGCCTCCCCTCAACGTTTCAGAGAAAAGACCTGAGCAAAAAACTGCAACGCTTCGAGGCACCCCTGTCCACGTTTCTGATAGTGCCTTGTCAAGTACTGCTACAGTTAGATATATCCATTATGATCCCTATCATAGTCAATGGTTGGAGGGGGTGCCGCTTTGGCACTGGGATGCTGAGCTGAGTTGTCAGGGTATTTATAAAAAAGCTGGTCTTACAAGTTTTTACGCTCGCTACAAAAATTGGCGAAATATGTATG
The DNA here is from genome assembly GCA_964352755.1 of uncultured Alphaproteobacteria bacterium. Classification (GTDB taxonomy): domain Bacteria; phylum Pseudomonadota; class Alphaproteobacteria; order JAUHZC01; family JAUHZC01. The sequence continues at coordinate 1,182 of CAYGTJ010000176.1, read as the reverse complement.
AGTGTCGTGAAGAAGCGTACGAGAAAGCCCTGAAAGAAGCGATCGATAAGGACGATGCTTATAGCACTGTAGCAAAGTTTAGACTGGCAATTGTTTACTATCGGCAAGAAAATACAGCAGCCTATCTTAAATTAATTAGATCTTCGGCAGAAGAAGGGTATGATGAAGCGCAGATAAAGCTTGCCTGGACTCTTAATCCCATGGAGAGTCGTCCACGTAGCCATCGCACTAACGAGCACTATGTGGAGGCGCTTGAGTGGGCAAAGAAAGCAGCCCTTCAGGGTAATCCTAGAGCAGCAGGGTATGTAGCAGGATATTATTTAACAGATAAGTCTCTCGAAGATCACGAAAAAATAGCCGTTGATTGGATGCATAAAGGAGTCTGGGATAGTTCCGGGTTTAGCACAAAGGATCAAGTAATTGCCCACCAAATAGGGAAGATGTATTTATCTGGTGTTGAGGTTCCTAAAGACCAAAAGCGTGCAGCTTATTGGTTTGAAAAAGCAAGGATGGTTTGATTAGTTCAATTGAATGTCCTAAAACCTTTTAAATAACCATCTTTCCTAAAACTCTTCCGAAAACGGCCGTTTATGGCACAGTTTTGAAACAGATCCCAAATACCCCTGAATCCTCCCAAAAAAAGTGTTTAAACTTATATCATAATCAACGTACTGAAACATATAACATTTATTGACTTATGAAACGATTGACGTATCCTCTTGATATGAAAATAGGTTATGCCCGCGTTTCGACCCTCCAACAGAATTTGTCTTTGCAAGAAGACAGTCTGAATAATGCTGGCTGTAGTAAAATATTTACCGACAAGGTGTCAAGTTCTAAGAGTCAGCGACCGGGACTCGATGCGGCTCTTTCTTATGTCCGAAAAGGTGATGTGATCGTCGTCTGGCGATTGGATCGGTTGGCACGCTCACTCAATGATCTTGTGAAGCTTGTGACCTTCCTTGAGGAGAAAGGGGTTCATATTGAGGCCATTGATGGGAGTATTAATACAACGACCCTGAATGGGAAGTTGGTGTTTCATATATTTGCAGCACTTGCTCAGTTTGAAAAAGGTCTTATCCAAGAACGAACGCGCGCGGGGTTACAAGCGGCTCGTGCCCGCGGACGAGTAGGAGGAAGGCCTCATAAGCTCAATCCTTCTGAGATAAAGCGTCTTCAGGT
>CAYGTJ010000175.1:736-2269 GCA_964352755.1 uncultured Alphaproteobacteria bacterium | reverse complement strand
CATGTTGCATAAATTAACATACCCCCCACACGCACACGTTGGGCAGCTCCTGCTAAAATTTCACGCTGACATTTCTGGTAATTTTTAATGTCTTGTGCACCACTAAACCACCGTATGTCTGGATTACGATGCCACGTACCTGATCCTGAACATGGCGCATCAACCAAAACCCAATCAAAATGCGAAAAGGAATTAAAATCGGATAAGGCATGTTGATCCTGGAATGTGATGTTCGTGGCACCCGCACGACGCGCGCGATCACGACCGCGCATTAGCCTTTTACGATCACTGTCTGAAGCCACAATTTCCCCTTTGTTTTGCTTTAATGCGGCCAGAGCCAGAGCCTTACCCCCAGCGCCCGCACACACATCAAGCCCACGGTCTTCACGAGATGGATTAATGAGCGCGCATAAAATTTGTGATGAAATATCTTGGATTTCAAAGTATCCTTTTGCAAATTCGGGCAGACTCGTAAGTGGTGATGGCGGCACGCGCACTGCCGTTGAAACTTCATCTGAAACGGTTCCCACAATTCCTGCTTTTTGAAAATGCTGCATTAGCTGCGGCGGTGTTGTCTTGAGGGTATTCACTCGGACGCACTGGGTTCCAACGGCATCAAAACTTGCTAACACATCGCTGTGAAGATCTTTATGAAGAACCCACGCAGGCAAATTTGGCAATGATTCTGTTGTGTTGGCTATTTCAGAAATAGCATTAACGAATAGATCTCTGTGAGCCTCTTTGCATGTGTTTGTTGCGAAAATATCTGTCAGCAACCCTTTAACCTCAACACCTTTATCGGCATCTAACTGGTGAGCAAGCTGAGCACATGCCAGTGCCGCCACAATTTCACGTTGATCTGTACTCTGCAGCAACTCGCTAAACGTCGTTGATTCCATAGGCGCACCCAAGACCTCAAAATACGATCGAGCATTGCGAAAAACATGAAAAACGATGGCATTGATTGCACGCCGATCACGGGCGCCGATTTGTTTGTTTTGCTTAAAATATCCACGACAAACAGCATCAAGTGGACGGTTCTCTTGCACCCGCAACGAAAGAATCACTGACGCATGCGTTAAGTGGCGCTTAATATTAGGTGTTTTCTTTGCGATTTCGGGCGACAACATATTGTTCTGACGATTCTTTACGGCTTGCTTGAGGTTTCATGAATGTTACGTGCTGAAACCGAGATTTCAACTGTTGCACAAATTCAGCATCGCCACCACCCATGAACAGTTTTGCAACAAAATGTCCGCCAGGGCGTAACATCTTATCAGCAAAATCCAGCGCAAGTTCGGCAAGGTGCATAATTCGCAAATGATCCGTTTGTTTGTGCCCCATTGTGGGTGCCGCCATATCACTTACGATGACATCAACGCCCTGAGCATGGAGCCCCTTATCCCCAAGCGCCGCTTCAAGAGCATGAAGCGTCTCGTCAGTGGTAAAATCTCCCTCGATCACCTTCACGCCATTTAACTCATCCATCGGAAGAATATCTGCTTCTTGTAAAAGTACTTTAGCTAAATTAAC
>CAYGTJ010000175.1:0-726 GCA_964352755.1 uncultured Alphaproteobacteria bacterium | reverse complement strand
AATATCCAGGGCAAAAATATGCCCCTTGGCAGGATTTATTAAATTTGTCAGCACCTGAGACCACCCACCGGGTGCTGCACCCAAATCGACAACCGCACTTCCTGCAGTTACCAATTTATATTTTTCTTGGATTTCTAAAAATTTGTATGCTGCTCGGGAACGATATCCGTCAGCTTTCGCTTTTTTCACAAACACATCATCAAGCTGGCGTTGCAGCCATTTCTGGGATGAGGGCTTAAACCGCCTAGCACGCCGAAGCTGCTCACGAGAGTTGCGCAAACCCTTTGTCATATCAAAAACCTAAACTTCTTTTGATTTATATAGGTTTCTTCTGACAAAATTTCCAGCTTAATCTTTTAGCTTGCGATTTTCTGATGCTCGCTGACATCGGTTTCATTCACAATTTCTGGACGGACAATCTCATAATCAAGGGTGATATGCCCTGCTCTCACAGCACTATCAAGAATAACACCATCACGAACACCTTGATCTGCCACCCGCAGCGAGGGCGTTGGACACGCATCACAAATACCCAACAAGATCGCAAGCCCCGGAGGCACAAGGTTCATTTGGTGATTGCCAACAAAATTATCAAGCTTTTGTGGATGATGATCGCTTAAGTGCTCACTCAAATTCATTAATTGCTCTCGGCGCAACCGTAATCCATTTACCCGTGCGCGATCGTAACTCTCAAGCCCCAACACAAGCGAAGCCGCAGTCGTAGCC
>CAYGTJ010000174.1:0-2273 GCA_964352755.1 uncultured Alphaproteobacteria bacterium | reverse complement strand
CATGATTTACGCACCCCCTTGACTCGGATGGAACTGGGGCTTGCCATGCTTGAGCAAACCGATAAAACCCATGCCATCCACAAAGATGTGCAGGAAATGACAATGCTTGTGAATTCATATCTCGCATTTGCCAAAAACCACGATGACGGTGAAGCTGTCACACATACAAAAATGCGTGATTTTCTCACAGAAACTTTGCGCATTGTTCCTGAAAAACGCCTCAGCGCAGAGATCACGATTCAGACAAATGTGGCCGTTCGCATTCGTCACAATCTCTTGCTACGTGGCCTTCGTAATATTCTTGAAAATGCCCTTAGATATGCCACCAACGTGTGGGTCTACGCCTATACGAGCAAGGATTATATTTACCTAACGATCGAAGACGACGGGCCAGGCATCCCGGCCGAAGCCCGGACTGATGTATTCAAGCCATTTGTTCGGCTTGAAGACTCTCGCAATCCGCAAACCGGGGGAACGGGTCTCGGCCTCAGTGTTGCCAAAGATGCCATTGTTCGCCATGGTGGGCGAATTAGCCTCACCGATAGTCGCCATGGGGGACTTGCCGTAAATATTAAGCTGCCCCGCTAGGAAAAAAACCGCATACACTTTAGTGGTAAGTGCGCGCCTGCGACACGCGCACGGTAAGCCGTACTACGCGGTGGCTGCCGCTGACGATGCGGCGGCTGAGGCCGTTGCACCTTCAGAACTGGGTATCGCGAGCATTGCCGGTGGCAGATTATCCCGGGCTTCCGGATCAACAGGATGCGGCAAATCATGCTTACTCTCTATAATAGTATACCAATACGGGGTAAAAGCAGCCATTTGAGGTTGGTCATACCTCATCTCACCATCTGCCCCATATTTTCTATCAGTTTTCTGGTAAAAAACCTCTGTACTCTCTGGGGTATCGCCCACCGTGTACTTATCAAATTCTGTCCACAAATGAACTTCACGGTTGTTATAGCGAAAAGTTTCAGCACGTGCGCCATTCTTTACGCGTTTGAGAAAACCCTTTACGCCCTTTACGCCTGTAACGCGCGTTTTACCCCCGCCGTAACGCAAGATAGTTTCAGGGGCGCCAAAGACCCGTGATTCCTCAACATGTGTCGGTTTTGTAACTAAATATCTCGTTCCATCAATCCGTCGATAACATGTTACGTGGTGAAACCGGGGTGAACAACGCCCATAAAATTCCCGCGATGCCAGGGGTATACTCGTATAGCCAGTTACAACAACGTCATGGGGAACATCCGGGCGATACGTCATCCATGAAAAAGGAACCTCACCATCTCGTTCCCCTAATCCTTCAACAAAAGCTAGCCCTTTTGCCTCACATGATGATGTATGTGCGGTATTATTGTGCACAAAACGTTCTGAAACCCCATCACAAACGCCACACCATCTCTCGACCCAACCACCAGCATCACCTGTTGGAATTTTAACCTGCGCGCGATACTCCCCGGCAACCTTGCGCACGCCAATAACACAGGGCTCAGCAACCTCCGCAGCGGCAGCACCGCGCCGCGCAGCCGCCGGGTTTTCCTGATCTTCTCCTATAACACCCCTGGTTGATGCAAAAACATCAGAGACTAAACTCATCGAAAGAAAAATAAAGGAATAAAAAAGATTGGAAAATGTATGCATAGTTAGCCTCGACAAATATATTGGGCATACTCTAGAGCCCCCACAATACACACGTCAAGACCAAGGTCATAAAATTGACCATGCCCAGATTGTGGCAATGATATACCTAACAGGTGTTACTTTTGGATGTTGGTGAGGTGCTTTTCCACCTCTTCTTCATATGTTTTGTAGGTCTCAGCCTTAAAATCTTCAACCTCAACATCACGGATGGTTGCTTCAACCTCATCCATAACGCGATCACGCCACGCCCGATAACGAAGAACAATCCGCGCACACGCACGCATCACACTGGGGAAATCATGGGGGCGAACAAGCAAAGCACCAACAGCAAGTATCACGATCCACTCATTAAATGAGCCGAACATTTATTTATTTCTTTTTTGCAGGTGTTTTTTTCGCTGTCGTTTTTTTGGTAGCAGCTTTTTTCACAGGAGCTTTTTTGGCTGAAGTTGTTTTTTTCGCTGGAGGCTTTTTCACTGAAGGTTTCTTTGCTGCTGTCTTTTTCACTGTTTTCTTGACAGGTGTTTTTTTACGTGCAGAAGAAAGAGAAACAACCTTAGCCGTTGGCTTATCCCCAACTTCCTCTTTAAATGCCTTAACACCTTTACCTAGGTTCTTCAAAAATGCAT
>CAYGTJ010000173.1:0-2295 GCA_964352755.1 uncultured Alphaproteobacteria bacterium | reverse complement strand
GAGCGCAAGCGTATGTCCTTGGCTCGTGGTTTCTGTGTAACCGGTAAAGTCCGTTGGTCCATGGGTTTCTTTTGCCTGGAACCAGATGGTATCGTCTTGGGTTTCTCCTGATCCTGCCCAGGATTTACGTGCGCGCTCTTTTTGTTTACTCATGGCACGATCAAAACCCTCAGTATCGACACTGATGTTTTGCGCTTTCAGCACATCTTGGGTTAAGTCGAGTGGAAATCCATACGTATCGTAGAGACTAAATGCCACCTCACCCTGTAATGAATCGCCAGCCTTGAGAGAAGTGGTTGCCTCATTTAATAAATGCAACCCATTTCCAAGGGTAGTTTGAAAACGTTTTTCCTCGCGCATGAGGGTGTCGGAAATGAGTGACTCTGCACGGATAAGCTCAGGGTAAGCAGCCCCCATTTTAGCAAGGAGAGTCGGTACTAAATTGTGCATAAAGGGTTTATCAATGCCAAGCAGATGAACGTGACGCATGGCGCGGCGCATGATCCGACGCAATACATATCCGCGCCCTTCATTACTGGGCATGACACCATCAGCGATGAGAAAACCGGCGGCACGCAAATGATCGGCAATAACCCGATGTGAGGTTTTATGGGCACCGTAAGGGTCAGTCTGTGATTTAAGAGCTGAATCTTCGATGAGCGTTTTAAATATATCTGTTTCAAAGTTATCATGAGTCCCTTGCAAAACGGCAGCCACACGTTCAATTCCCATGCCAGTGTCAATGCATGGTTTGGGAAGGGCAGTGCGAGATCCATCTGCGTGTTGCTGATATTGCATAAACACGAGATTCCATATTTCGGTATACCGGTCGCCATCTTCCTCAGGTGTGCCGGGAAGTCCCCCCGGAATATGATCACCATGATCATAAAAAATCTCCGAACAAGGGCCACATGGGCCGACATCACCCATCGACCAAAAGTTATCTGAGCTGCTAATTGGAAGGATACGATCATCACCGAATCCTGTGATTTTTCTCCATATATCAGCGGCTTCTAGGTCTTGTGCATAATAGGTGATGGTTAATCGGTTTTTATCGATACCAAGTTCTTTCGTCAGAAACGTCCACGCAAAAGAAATTGCCTCTTCTTTAAAGTAGTCACCAAAAGAAAAATTTCCCAGCATCTCAAAAAATGTATGGTGACGGGCTGTATTACCGACATTCTCTAAATCATTGTGCTTGCCGCCTGCGCGCACACATTTTTGTGCAGAAACAGCACGTGAATTTTCTGGTTTTTCAGCGCCGATAAAATTATTTTTGAAAGGAACCATCCCTGCATTCACAAACATGAGCGTGGGGTCGTTATGCGGAACAAGCGGGCTTGATGCTACAACACTATGGCCGTGCTTTTTAAAGAAATCGAGAAATGATGTGCGAATTTGCTGTGTTAGCATATGAAATCAGTTGTTTTTTATGTTCCTAATGTAGCTATTTTCACAAAATACGCAACGATTACCTGCGCTTGACCCGTTCGCGTCCAGCAAGTTCATCAATAGACTTTACGCGTTTTTCAATGTGCAGAAGTAATTTTTTGCGCAACGGATCAGCATCGATAATTTTGACCACGACTACATCACCGAGTTGCCAGGCATCTCGGGTGCGGCGATTGATCATCTGTTTGGTTTTGAAATCATAGCGGTATTGCCCCAATGTTTCCCTGGGAACAAGACCTGATGCTGGATATTCATCAAGTTCCACATAAAGGCCAAATTTTGATAGTCCATCAACGACGCCCGTGAATGTTGCCCCTTTAAATTTTTGAAGATGCTGAATAACATAGCGTTCTTTTAACGAGCGCTCGGCCATGTCGGCCTGGTGTTCGCGTTGGGTAATGTGATTGGCAATTCGCTCAACATCGGGGCGATTGAAAGGCGCTTTCTTGGTAATTCCCATGGCGTGCAGCAGCGCGCGATGCACCACAAAATCAGCATAGCGCCGAATGGGTGAGGTGAAATGGGCGTACTCAGTTAGGTTTAACCCAAAATGCCCTTGGTTTTCAGGGTTGTAAATAGCCCGCGTTTGCGTGCGTAACACAAGTTTACTTACGAGGCGCTGCAAGGGCGAATCGGCAACTTGTTGCAAAACAGTATCCAGATGTTTGGGTTCGCGAATCTCTCCTTTGTTGAGAGAAATGCCAAGGACTTTCAGCGTGTCGCGAAGCTCATTAATTTTCAAAGGATCAGGCAGTTCATGTGTGCGGTAAATTGCCTGGGCTTTGAACTGTTGCAACATGTGAGCGGCGGCAACATTTGCAAGAATCATGAACTCCTCAATGA
>CAYGTJ010000172.1:1161-2319 GCA_964352755.1 uncultured Alphaproteobacteria bacterium | reverse complement strand
CCTCCACTCCTGCCACTGATTATTTAACGAGGAATCAATGTCTAAATTATCACCAGCTCGCTTTATACGCGAAGTTCGCCAAGAAATGGCAAAGGTAACCTGGCCAACACGCAAAGAGACAGGCGTGTCGGTTGTTATGGTTTGTGTCATGGCAGTTATTGCGGCTCTCTATTTTGTCGTGGTTGATAATACTCTCATGTTTGTGATAGGTAAAATTCTCGGATTTGGGAGATAATAATAATGGCTTCACGTTGGTACATTGTGCATGTTTACTCGGGGTTTGAAAAAAAAGTAGCTGAAATGATTCAAGAACAGGCTGTTCGTAAGGGGCTAGATAAGTATATTGATGAAGTTTTGGTTCCTTCGCAAACTGTTGTTGAAGTTAAGCGTGGCGAAAAAGTTGACGCTGAAAAGCAATTTTTCCCAGGCTATGTTTTGGTGAAAATGGAGTTGGACGACGAGCCATGGCATATGGTTCGCAATATCCCAAAAGTAACAGGCTTTTTGGGTGCTCAGGGTAAGCCCGCCCCCGTTCGACAGAAAGAGGTAGATCGTATCATGCAACAGCTCGAAGACGGGGTTGTAAGTGTGAATACGGCCGATGACTTTGAGGTCGGTCAAGAGGTTCAGGTCTGTGAGGGGCCTTTCTCTTCATTTAATGGAATCGTGGAAGAAATTGATCAAGATCGCTCACGCTTAAAGGTCTCAGTGTCAATCTTCGGTCGTCCAACCCCGGTCGACTTGGAGTTCTCACAGGTAAAGAAACTTTAGGTTTTTGGAAAATAAGGCTTGCATATTTTGTAGGCTTGGGTAAAAGAAGCGTAGAAAAGACATTTTTCTTATTATTTAAGGAATTACGAATAAGATGGCTAAGAAAGAAATCGGACTAATCAAACTCCAGATTCCAGCAGGAAAGGCAAATCCTGCTCCTCCTGTCGGAACAGCGCTTGGGCCTATGGGTCTAAATATCATGGAATTCTGTAAAGAGTTTAATGCAAAAACACAGGGTGCTTTTGACCCTGGTACGCCTGTGCCTGTAGTTATCACGGCTTATGCAGATCGTACGTTTTCTTTCATTATGCGCAAACCTCCTGTTAGTTATTACCTGAAGAAAGCAGCTAACCTAAAGTCTGGGAGTAAAACCCCGGGGACGGATGT
>CAYGTJ010000172.1:0-1151 GCA_964352755.1 uncultured Alphaproteobacteria bacterium | reverse complement strand
GCTGCGGATATTGATGCGGCTGCCCAAATGGTTGCTGGGTCTGCGCGTTCAATGGGAATTGAGGTGATAGGTTAATGGCTAAGCGAATTCACGAGATCCGTGCTAATCTTCCAAAAGAAGAGTTGTCACTTAAAAGTGCCATTGAGGCTGTTCAAAAAAATGCAAATGCCAAATTTGATGAAACCCTTGAGCTTGCAATGAACCTTAATATTGATACGCGCAAATCAGATCAATCTATTCGTGGGATGGTATCATTGCCAAATGGCACCGGAAAGAATGTTCGTGTGGCTGTGTTTGCCCAGGATGATAAGGCAAAAGCGGCAATTAAAGCGGGTGCCGATCTTGTGGGTGCAGATGATTTGGTTAAGTCTATCAAATCTGGAAAAGTTGATTTTGATCTTTGTATTGCAAGTCCAGATATGATGGCGATGGTAGGTCAAGTTGCGAAGATATTAGGTCCTAAGGGCTTGATGCCTTCACCTAAGCTTGGAACAGTTACGCAAGATGTTGCTGCCGCAGTTGCTTTGGCTAAAAAAGGCCAGGCTGAATTTCGTGCAGATAAAACAGGTATTATTCACGCAGGCATTGGAAAAAAGACTTTTTCTGCTGATAAGCTTGTTGAAAATATTATGTCGTTTGTTGGTGAGGTCGTTAAAGCTAAGCCCGCAGGCATAAAGGGTACTTTTCTAAAGTCTGTTCATCTGTCATCTACGATGGGTGGTTCGGTAAAGGTTTCTCTTGCAGAACTAAAATAATGAGTGTATAAGACTCACGCGTTCGTTTATCGCAGACTACTGGTACCGCTGTTTAATGGGTTACCGCCAGTATAGATAGACAAAATCTTCCGGTACACGTGCGCGCGTATAACCTATAAGGAGTTCGTCGTGCAGCGTCATGAAAAAGAATCTTTCGTAAAAAATCTTTCAGAGCAGATGCAAGCATCTGAGGCTGTTTTTATTACACAGCAATCTGGTCTCACTGTTGCGGAAGCTACGGATCTTCGTTATAGAGTCCGTCAGTCCGGTGCAAAATATCGCGTTGCAAAAAATACGCTAGCCCGTCGTGCTGTTGAAAAAACATCATTTGAGCCCTTGTTGGGGGATTTTACGGGGCCAACTGCAATTACCTTTGCGACTGACCCTATCTCAGCG
>CAYGTJ010000171.1:0-2334 GCA_964352755.1 uncultured Alphaproteobacteria bacterium | reverse complement strand
GTTCTTGATTGATGATGCGTGCCTTAACCGATGCACCACTTACTAAGGGTGTACCAATATGCGTTTTTTCACCATTTGATATAACGAGAACATCGTTAAAATCGATCGTATCACCATTTTGACCGGCAAGACGCTCAACAGTGAATACATCACCAGGCATTACACGGTACTGTTTTCCACCTGTTTTAATTACAGCAAACATCATTACCTCTAAACTCGAACACGTCGCGGGTACCGCTAAACGTTCATTAACATACAACTTTGGTACTTGATTATAATTCCACGCGATGAATGTCAAGCAATTTACTGAAAAAATCCCTCTTTTGCTATGTTTTTTTACACACCGGCAGAAACAGGCGTGCACATGTCTTTCACATAGTTTCCTTCGTCAGGAGTTTTTTTGCTGATTGATTCTCATTCGTTAAACTTTCTGAAATATCAAGTTTCTTGGCTTTTTTAGATTCAGGGACATGCTTTGACAGAAAAACCCGCAGCAATCCATTATCCAAAGCCACATGATCAACTTCCATGAAATCCGCCAGGTTAAAGTTTTGCTGGAATGCACGCGACGCAATTCCTTTGTGTAGGTACGTGCCTTCTTCCGCATTCTTTAGCGGTGTTCCTGATATCAATAATCGGTTTTCCTGAACGATTACTTCAAGTTCTTTTTTTGAAAAACCTGAAACAGCCATCGTTATGATATAGCGCTCATCTTCAAACTTTTCGATATTGTAGGGGGGGTAGCTATTTGTCGCCCCGGATTCTGTCATCGCATCCTCTAAGAAATCAAAAAGACTATCAAAGCCAACGGTAGAACGAAACAAGGGCTTATAATTTGATCGTGTCATGTCACTATCCTTTCATTAAGCAATAGATCATTAAATTATGTGAAACCTTTAGTAAGCATTCCACTGATTGAAATATAGGTTTTTTCCCATAAAAGTCAAGGTTTTCATCAACTCACGTGAGCTGAGGCCACATACAGACACCTGATAAATTATTCGCTATAATGAGCCTGAGGGAGAATATCAGATGCGTTTATTTCCATTCGAATTTTGGGTTGTTTTTCATGGGTTTCTAGCGACAGCTATAGTTGGTGATTTATACGTAACCAAGAACACGAAAAACAAAGTTGTCCCTTGGATGTTGTCTGCATTGTGGGTAACAGCAGCACTTATTTTTGCTGCCATACTAATGGCAACCCACGGGTCGGAAACAGCACAAACCTTTATCAACGGTTACCTGATTGAAAAGAGCTTAAGCATCGATAATGTCTTTGTCTTCTACCTCGTCTTTCATACACTTGCTATTCCTCACGCCTACCAACACAGAATTCTCTTTCTAGGTGTCCTTGGCGCCTTGGTTTTTCGTGCCCTCTTTATCGTAGCAGGCGTTGCCTTGGTCAAAAAATTCATGTGGCTTATTCCACTCATGGGAATATTTTTGATCTACATGGCGATTAAGTTTTGGCAAAAGAACGAATCTCACGAAACAGGGCGAACACTTTCCCTTATGAAAACATGGCTTCGCGTTCACCCAACAATAAAAGGGCCCAATTTTACTGTTAACGCAAATGGAAAACGCTATCTAACCCTTTCTGGGCTTGCCCTTATCTACGTTGAGTTCTCTGATATTATCTTTGCTTTTGATTCCGTTCCAGCGATCATGGCCTTTACTCTAGAACCTGAACTCATATACCTATGCAATGTCTTCGCAATACTGGGACTTCGCTCGCTTTATTTTGTGATCGCGGAGATGAGTCAACGCTTTAAATCTGTGCATGCGGGTGTCAGTCTTCTCCTTGCTATTGCAGGGATAAAAATGGTGCTTTCGCCCTACTATCACCTGCCCGCATATGTCGCGATGTTTCTTATACTGGGAGTAGTTGGCGGGTGCATTGTTACAGAAATTCGCACCTTACGTAAACAGGCTTAGAACTGAAAGCGATCGCAATTTATCTCGAGAAATGCTGCCCTCAACTATTTCCGTCACAAGCTCCAGGTGCGCACGTTGCTGGGATGAAAGTTTAGCAAACACATCGCCCGTCATTAGTTTTTTTGCCTGCTCCACATTACCGATATTGAGGTGCGCCCAACAGTTCAAGTGCAAACCATAGCCAGCATGCGGGGCAAAACTCACCAGTCGTTGAACACGACTTAAAATCTCCCATGAATCTTTTGCACCCTTGACGTATAGCAACAACAGATCTTTGGTTTGATGGTGCTTCCATGCGGTTTCGATAAGTTTTTTGGCAGGCTTTTCCTTATCCTGTTGGATGTAACACCCATAAAGCGCCATGACGACGTCAATATTTTGAGGATCACGATTATTTGC
>CAYGTJ010000170.1:0-2353 GCA_964352755.1 uncultured Alphaproteobacteria bacterium | reverse complement strand
GGGAACACCGGGAGCGCAAAAAGGCGATGACGGCACAGCGGTTGGGCCTGCCGTGGAACTAGAAAAACTTACCGTTGTTCCTCAGCCCGATGCAAATGGAGGCAGTCCGTTGTGGGTGGGTGTGGCAATCGTCTATAAAAATGGCCCTGTGAGTCAATTGCGTTCGATGGATGCGAAGACATTTCGCAATGGTGGTTATGAACAGTTGTTGCGCGATTTTCCTCAACGTATTGAGGTTTTTTATGAACCCATCGTCGTGGGATCGGGCCCCATCGAAATGGATATTGATCGCACCGGTTCAAAACCCATTGCAGGGTTCATTTTTGTTGATTTCGACGGAAATGGGCCGCATCGGTTGCAGCTGGGATCAGGTGAACACTTAAAGTTAGTGCTCAAGAAGAATAGTGAATATCTGGGCATTATGAGGGATTAGGGAGATGGCACAATGAAACACGAACTTGATTTAATTCAATGGCATGAGGGGATGTTACTTTCCCCCCAGCATTTTCAAGCAGCAGACCACCAAAAACAAGAAGAGATGTGGTTCCACCTGCGCAATAATGATCCATATCATTGGGGTGTGGGGCGTGTTGATGTTGATAATGTCCTGTTAATGAGTGGTGCATTGCGGGTGCAACACATTGATGCGGTGATGCCCGATGGGTGCGCGGTGAGTTTGTCCGGCGATATGGTGGCACTTGAGTTGGATTTGGTTCCTCATCAAGATGAATTGACCACAGCCCCACAAACAGTTTTTGTGTGTTTGCCCCCGTACCGTTCGGGTCAGGGAAATGCCCGTGTTGATTCAGAGGCACCACGTTACGTTTCCTACGAAGCCAAAGATATGCTGGATGAAAACACGGGTGAGAATGCGATACAGGTGCCGCGCTTGCGCCCCAATGTTCGTCTAATGCTAGGGAAAGAGCCACCAGCTGGGTATACGGCACTACCCCTAATGAAGGTTGAATTTCGTGCAAATGCATACACAGCGACGTCCTATTTACCGCCATTTTTGCTTATTGATACCCAGAATCCTCTCCATAAAACTTTTCATGGACTCGCTAAACGCTTGCGGAAAAAAATATCATTTCTTGTTGAGCGTATGCGATCGAATGCGCGTGGGTTGCTTTCCAAGGAGGGCGAGGATGCAGTGCGAATTTTGTCAGGAACGTTGTTGCCGCTTGAGGCAATTTTGCACCACACGAATCAACCATTTGCGGCGTATCAAAAGCTCTGTCAGTGTGCTGGGACGATTGCGGGCATTGATCCAACACAATTGCCACCTAGTTTTCACGGGTATGATCATCTCGATCTTGCGCGGAGTTTTAATGAGGTTATTGCTTTTATCAATTCGATGATTGATCGCATTCAAGAGGGGTATTCAGTGGTTCCATTCTTATTGAAAGAGGATGTTTTTGAACTCAATCTGAAGGGTGCAGATGTCGATGATACGTTGATTGTTGGCGCGCGTGGAAATGTCACCATGACAGAGAAACAATTGGCTGAATGGGTTACTGAGGCTGTGATTGTTTCCCAAGCCCATGTGGAAAATGCGCGAGATACCCGTGTGCGGGGGGCTGAGCGTCAACTGCTCGATCATGTGGAGAGTTTGCAACTGATGCCTGCGAAGGGAATGGTCTTATTTTCGGTGCGCGTGAACCCGGCTATGATTGATGTTGAGGATGTTCTCCAGATCTTTAATACCTCAGATTCCCAAGATGTTCGCCCGGTTGAAATTGTCTTGTATTTGCCAAAGAAGGAAAAATAAACGACAAAAACACACATTTTTTGAGGATAGAACGGAAAACTTTAACTAAAATTTTACACAAATCCGTTTTACTGATGATGGTGAATACTATCAATCCCATAAGAAAAAAGTGGGGAAAACGGACAAAAACGAGTGAACAAGCGGATTAACACAACCCAGACATCTTTTGTCGTACGATTCTTTGAGGAATTCGTGGCACGTGTTGCATACTATAAAAAGCAGGTTGATCAGCAAGCATGGTTGCCAGCAGAAGGATTTCCCGCCCCGTGTGCGGCAAGTATGGTCGTTGTTGTTGCCCGAGATCTTAAGGGAATACTTGAAAAACAAGCCCTTGAAGCGCCCCGTCATGGGGGTGAATTTGCCTCACAAATTTATGCAGAAGTTCAGTTCGTAATGGCAGCCTACGCCGATGAAGTTTTCATTCATCATCGGTGGGCAGGGCAAAAAACATGGGAAAAGAACCTCCTCGAAAACCAAGTTTTTGGAAGCCACGTTGCGGGAGAAAAACTTTTTACACACCTGGATGAGTTTCTCAAAAATCGTGATCCTATGCGTGCCGACGTTGGTTATGTATATCTCATGGCG
>CAYGTJ010000169.1:0-2417 GCA_964352755.1 uncultured Alphaproteobacteria bacterium | reverse complement strand
ACAACGTCCTGAAACTTATCTTTCACTTGGAATTGACTAATATCAGTAAATATTTCACCGTACTCACTCAGCAATTTCTCGAGTTGATGGGCATCAGCAGACCGCATCGCAGTGGCATCCAAGATATATTGCTCGGGAACACCGCGCACAATACGGCGAATTTTCAATGCGGGCCCTTCGGGAGTAACCGACCACACAGGTTTTTCATGACCTGTAGAGAACTTATACAGACGATCTTCAAGGTTTTTCATTGTATCGGCATCATGAAATTTTCCTTCACGATACACACCGGCGAGTGCCACTTGATCAGCTACGAATTTTGAACCAACTTTACGAACAAACGGATCGAGAATATCCCGGAACTTTGCACTCACTGTCCCTAGGTTTTCAAGATCAGCTCCTGAAATTTGGGTTCCATTGGCAAGATTCAAGGTTGCATCGGCCGTTCCTGACGTCACGAGATATTTATCAAGTGCCGTCTGATCCTTGAGATATATTACAGACGTCCCGCGAATCGCCCCGAATAGTGGAGGTTGTGCCACATATAGATATCCACGATCAATAATTTCACGCATTTGGCGAAAGAAAAACGTCAGCAAAAGCGTGCGAATGTGACTTCCGTCAACGTCCGCATCGGTCATGATGATGATCCGATGGTAGCGCAATTTTTCAATATCAAACCCTTCGGCGCCAATACTCGTACCAAGCGCCATAATTAGCGTGCCGATTTGTTCAGAACCAATCATGCGATCAAATCGTGCACGCTCAACGTTCAACACTTTTCCACGAAGCGGCAATACGGCCTGGGTTTTACGACTACGCGCTGATTTTGCCGAACCACCCGCACTTACTCCCTCAACCAGCAGCAATTCACTGAGTGACGGATCACGCTCTTGGCAATCCGCGAGTTTCCCCGGAAGTGAGGTGATATCAAGTGCCGTTTTCCGACGAGTAAGATCACGCGCTTTTCGCGCAGCTTCACGCGCACTGGCTGCCTCAACAATTTTCATGATGACTTTTTTGGCTTCGCCCGGGTTTTCTTCAAGCCACTGAGCAAGATTCTCGGCTACATGATTTTCAACGACGGGACGTACTTCAGACGAAACAAGTTTATCCTTTGTCTGTGATGAGAACTTTGGATCCGGAACCTTAACCGACAGCACACACGTGAGCCCTTCACGCATGTCTTCGCCGTTTAAACTCACCTTTTCACGCTTCAGAAGACCTGATTTTGTAGCGTAACTATTAAGCACGCGTGTTAATGCCGCACGCATACCAATTAAATGGGTGCCGCCATCCCGTTGGGGAATGTTGTTCGTAAAACAATGCACAACCTCATGATACGTATCATTCCATTCTAAGGCCACCTCAACGGTGATTCCGTCACGTTCACCTTTGATCGAGATAACCTCATTATGTATAAGGTTCTTTTTACGATCGAGGTACTTCACATATTCGGAAATTCCGCCCTCATAATGCAGGATGATTTCGTAGGGCTCTTCCTCGCGTTCATCGCGAAAGATCAAATGCACGCCTGAATTGAGAAAGGCAAGCTCACGAAAACGTCGCTCTAATATTGCACGATCAAATACGGTTTGTGTAAACGTTTCCGTAGACGGCAAAAAACGAATGCTTGTGCCTGTTTTTCCCTTAGCATCAGCCACCTGACGAAGGGGCGCCACAGGAACACCATGCGCAAATTCAACAAAATGCTCTTTGTCTGCACGCCATACTGTAAGTTTCAACGATTGAGATAGCGCATTCACCACCGAAACACCAACCCCATGAAGACCACCTGAAACCTTGTAGGAATTCTGATCAAACTTACCACCGGCGTGGAGTTGCGTCATGATCACCTCCGCTGCAGAAATCCCTTCACCTTTATGAATTTCAACAGGAATACCGCGCCCATCATCAGAAACACTTACAGACTGATCCGCATGAAGTGTCACAGTGACCTTCGTACAATGCCCGGCCAAGGCCTCATCGACGGAGTTATCCAACACTTCATAAACCATGTGATGCAACCCAGAACCATCATCTGTATCACCAATATACATGCCTGGGCGTTTACGCACAGCATCAAGTCCCTTAAGAACCTTAATGGAATCGGCGCCGTATTCATTTTCTGTGTGGTTTTTTGTTTCTGTATCAGACATTGTTTAGCTTTCTTCCTTTATGCGTCACCTGTGGTGACAAAATGTGCCGCGCAGTTGGCGGTTTCAAAAACAGACGCATCCGTCCCGGTCATCCAGACTTGAACCCCTAGTTGATCCATCTCTTTAAATAACTCTTCCCGACGGGTGGCATCAAGATGTGCAATAACCTCGTCAAAAAGCAAAACCGGCGAAGGTTTATTTTGATTGATAAGCAACCGTGTATTCGCAAAGACAATGGATAATAGCATTGCTTTTTGC
>CAYGTJ010000168.1:0-2425 GCA_964352755.1 uncultured Alphaproteobacteria bacterium | reverse complement strand
GCCCCCAGATATCAGCAAGTACGGCAAGTGGTGTATACACACCAATCGACAAAAATCCGTAGAGCATAATATGGCGATGACATAGCACACGCACGATTATTTCCGAAATGGAATTGCCAGAAACGGTTTTTTCGGCACTTGCTACATGCTTGGGAAGATATACGGCCAACAATACAATGAGCGGCACCCCAGCATACATGGCGAAATTGAGAATGTCCCGCCACGTATGAACGTTGAGAAGACTCGGCACACTTTGTCCCGCAGCTAACGCCCCGGTTACACCGATACTCAAACTTGCGCCCATAAAGATACCCCTATAGTGGCCAGGCATTACATCAGAGGCGTATTTAAGACTCGACATCAACACGGCCGCAGAACCAAGGCCAAGCAAGGCACGACTCATATATGCCACCCACAGATCATGCGCATGCGCCAGCATATACGTAGATAACAACACGAGCATTAATGAAAACAACGATATGCGCCGAACACCAATCCGATCAAGGAGGATCCCCATTGGAACTTGCGCCAGCGAATACGCATACAAATAGCACGCCGCAAAAATACCGAATTGCTCTCCCGTCATGCAAAACTCCGAACGAAGCTGAGTAAACATGAAGGCTGAACTTACCCGTAGCCCATAAATATACATAAAAAACAAGTTGAGGCTGAGCCAAGCCATAAGCACTGGAAATGTAAGACGTTTACGCATTCAGGATATAAAATTTTTATGCTCACACCCTATCAGGGAACAGCAAAGAATTAAAGAGGCCTCTGAAATATGTCGCAGGTTAGGCTTTTTTATAGGCAGGCACTTTCGGATTTTCAACCGCACGCACATCATTAGTGCGTTGGTTTTTCGTTTGGGCGAGCTGATCTTTGATTTCAGCAATGGCTTTGCCAGGATTTAACCCCTTGGGACATGACATCGTGCAGTTCATAATGGTGTGACATTTATAGAGTTTATCAGGATCCTCAAGGTCATCTAAACGCGCCACTGTTTCCTGATCGCGGGTATCATTGAGCCATCGTTTCGCTTGCAGGAGTGTGGCGGGCCCTAGGTATTCATCGCTATTCCACCAATAACTGGGGCAACTCGCGGTACAGCAAAAACACAACACACATTCCCACAACCCATCAAGTTTTTCTCGATCTCGCGGCAATTGCAAACGTTCTTGGCTAGCGAGTTCATGATCAGGTGCCTGCAGGTAGGGCTGAACAGAACCATATTGCGCGTAAGCCACCGATAGATCAACGACGAGATCTTTCACCACATTCATGTGCGGCAACGGATACACCGAAACTGTCCCTTGAATTTCGGAAATTCGCTTGGTGCACGCAAGTGTATTCACCCCATCAACATTCATGGAACAACTGCCACACACACCCTCGCGGCATGAACGACGAAACGTCAGTGTACTATCAAGCTCATCTTTAATTTTAATGAGCGCATCAAGCACCATCGGGCCGCAGGTGCTCTCTGCAAGCTCAAACGTATCAAGGGTTGGGTTTTCATCAGGGGTATCAGGATTGTAACGATAGACCTTAAATGTACGTTTGTCCTCTGCCGTGGAAAGATGTTTTTTCCCAGGTAAAACACGATCATTTTTTTTGAGGAAGAACTCTGCCATACTTAGTTTCCCCTACCCATGATTAGATTATTCCCTTGAATGAAATTACGTCGCTTCATCTAATACACCCGCTTTACAGGAGGAATTGCCTTCACACCTGGTAAATTTGGTGATGTAACAACATTACGTCCGGCAAAATTCACACTGATTTTTTTCACACGGGATTGCACATAGCATAAGGTGTGTTTTAGCCACTTTTTATCATCACGATCCGGAAAATCCTCACGGGCATGGCTGCCCCGGGATTCGGTGCGATGTTCCGCAGAATGCATGATGGCAATAGCCTGAACCATAAGATTGTGCAGTTCTAAGAGTTCAACCAAATCTGTATTCCAGATGCGTGACGTGTCACCTAACTGGACATTTTGAAGTTCTGCCACACAGTCTTCGAGGAGGGTTTTTCCTTCTTGCAAGATATTCTTGGTACGAAAAACGCCCGCATGCGATTGCATGATGTTTTGCATTTGGTGGCGCACGTGAGCCGTCGTTACAGTTCCTCTTTGGGTGCGAAGACTCTCAAATTGATCGATGATTGGTTCGTATAAGACTGCTGGTATTTTTTTATGAGGGGTGTCAGGCATGATTAGCTCTGCAGCGCGAAGAGCCGCCGCACGCCCAAACACAATAAGATCAAGCAGCGAATTTGCCCCCAAACGATTGGCACCATGCACCGACACACACGCCGCCTCGCCAATCGCCATGAGGCCGGGAACAGTCTCAAGTTGATTGCCCTTCACACAACGAACGACTTCGCCATGAATGTTGGTCGGAATGCCGCCCATGTTGTAATGCGC
>CAYGTJ010000167.1:0-2438 GCA_964352755.1 uncultured Alphaproteobacteria bacterium | reverse complement strand
CCTTTGGGTGTTCCTTCTGATCCAGACGTAAACAAAACAACTCCGGGATCGTTCACATCAACGTCTGATGCATTCACCCAATTTCCCAAACGTGGGAACCAACTTTTGGCGAGCCCTACTATTTTCTGAGTCACGCGGAGTTCGTCTGCGATATCTTCAAGATAGTGTATTTTGATACCTGCATCACTTAGCTCACCAACTGTGTTGCCCAGTTTTGCATTTTCAATAAACTTACGCGATGTGATCACTTGGGTTATTTCGGCAACCTTACAACACTGTCTAACCGTACTTGGGCCTGTTGAGAAATTCAGCATTGCAGGCACACGGCCAACGGCCTGCAAACCAAAAAATGCTGCCGCCACTGGCGTGACATTCGGCATTAATATACCAACGTTTTCACGCGCCTTCGTGAATGATTTAAAGGCCTCACCCAAAACAAAGCTTTTTTGCAAAAGGGTCTTATACGAGATTGGCTTGCGGTTTATGTCTTCAAGGATTTTCTTATTTGCACCGAATAGTTTTTGTGCGCTCAGAATCCCCTCAAAAATTGTGTGGTCAATTTCCCGTGATGTTGAAACAACATCACTCATAATGTCATACAACCGCATGTTGATAAGTTCACGACGGGATTGATTATCAATATTATCGGGAACATCGAGCTCAACGGGTTCTTTAATCGTAATTTTAATCTGGGGGAACCATTTCCGCGGCAACACCCCCTTCATCATAGCAAATGGTGTATATTGAGGGCCATTCAAGCAAACAGGAATAATCGTTGCCTCAGAGCGATCAGCAATCATTCCAGGACCTGTGTACACTTTCATCAGTGCACCAGTTAACGTTAGGCGCCCTTCAGGAAAAATCACAAGTTTTTTTCCGTTGCGAACCTGGCGAATCAACGTTTTTACTGTCATAGGGTTGCTTGCATCGATCAGATAGCAATCCGCCATCTCAAGAAACCACCCAATAACGGGATTGCGCGCGATAATGGTATTAACAGCAAAAATTAATTGGTCACCAAAATAGACCCAAAATATTATCCCATCCAAGTACGATTGATGATTTGAAACAAGGACTGCACGACCTTTAACGTTAATAAAATGCTCAAATCCCTCTACTTTTGTACGAAAAATAACATCAAAAATTGAACGCAAGATCGATCGGATGAGAGCTTTTGGCAAGAGGCGCGTGGTGTAAGCAGCAACCACCAGATTAAGAATAGCCAGGACAAAATAGACATCCACTGCTGAAAAACCAAAGCCCGCAAGGACGCCTGCCATCATTGCCGCCAACACCATAAATAAACCATTCATGATATTGTTCGCCGCAATCACACGCGAACGCTGGCCGGCTGCTGCGCGCGACTGAATAAACGCATACAACGGAACAATAAATAACCCACTACACATTGAGATTAGAAAGAGATCCAACCACAGCCGCCATCCGTAAAACGTACTAAAAAACTGCTCGATTGTAAGCAGTTCACTCGAAAGGTGAGGAACGCTGTTCGCGGCCATTACAAGATCAAAGCCAAAAAATGACATCCCCAAGCACGCAATCGGAACAAACGTTTGATCAACACGCCCCTTAACCAAGCGATGGCAAAGCAATGAACCGACAGCAATTCCCAACGAGCACGTCGTCAAAAACAGCGTAAGTACATGCTCATTTCCCCGAATCACACGCTCCGAAAAAATAGCAAGCTGAGTCAAAAGAATCGACCCTACAAACCAAAACCATGAAATACCCATAACAGCGCGCAGAATCATTTTGCGTTGAAACAAAAAACCAAGTGCCTCGCGGGTGTGAGCAAATATATTATACGAAAATTTTGACACCTGCTCTGTGGGGGGGGCAGTTGGTATCTTTCGTGCGACCACATAGCCGATGCACGCAAACCCAATCAACAAAAGAGATACAAGGTTTGTGCCAAATGTGCTTGTTGTGGCAACTCCCGCAAGAATTGTTCCGATCACAATACCCGCAAA
Source organism: uncultured Alphaproteobacteria bacterium (assembly GCA_964352755.1). GTDB lineage: Bacteria > Pseudomonadota > Alphaproteobacteria > JAUHZC01 > JAUHZC01. The sequence goes on along the minus strand of CAYGTJ010000167.1, from coordinate 450 downwards.
CGTTCCCACTTCAATGAGAGCGTTCGCAGCTATCAATTCAGATTCATCGAGATGATCAGGCATAATACTAAATTTCACAGGGCCAAAAAGCGTGCTGTGAAGACCAAACAAGCACAGAACCGAGACGAGGCCATTAATGCTCTCCACGTAGAAAAAACATCCGGCCATAAGTGCCAAGATGACTTCTGACAGTTTTACAAAGCGTATAACTTTTGATTTTTCAACATGATCAGCAATGTAACCTGCCGTGGCAGAGAAAAAGAGGTATGGCACCACAAAGGCACCCGCAATGATGTTCACATAAATCGTTGGATCAATGCCTTGCTGGCCGGCTAACTTGTAGGTCACAAGTATTGATAACGATACACGAATAATGTTGTCGTTTAAAGCACCTAGTAACTGAACAATAAAAAGCGGCAAAAATCGACGCGTTGCAAGTAATTTCAGTAA
>CAYGTJ010000166.1:0-2464 GCA_964352755.1 uncultured Alphaproteobacteria bacterium | reverse complement strand
CAAACACATGGCAAACGTCTATCTTATTACAGGAGCTGCGGGCTTCATCGGCTTTTGCAATCTGGGGCATTATATCCATACATTTATGGGATATAAGTTGACGAATAAAGCGCCCGACAAGTTGCGATAGAGGTGTTTTATCCGTGGATAGAAATGACGTAATTCGAGCACGGGAATGGGATTTATGCGTAAAATTTGGAAAGGCCGTTGCAACATAAACATCAGCCAACGTTTCATATCCAACGATGCGTGCAAGTGCCTCAGAAACAGGGGCACAAAGCGTGCGTACGCGTGCAGCCCTCCATAGGGCTGAGGCATACGTTTGGGCACGAGTGGAAACAAACATCACGCGCCTCTCAAATTTAAAAGACTTATCATATTTTATAGCTACCACATTCGTCCCCTAGCTGCAATAAAGCCAGGAGGGCTAGTTGCGTATAAACGCGTTTTTGTGTACAAGTAGGGCATTAGCAAATCACAAACACATGGCAAACGTCTATCTTATTACAGGAGCTGCGGGCTTCATCGGCTTTCATGTCTGTCAAAAGCTTTTGCAACAAGGACATACGGTTATTGGAATTGATAACCTGAATGATTATTACGATCCGACTCTCAAGCAAAACCGCTTAAAAGAAATTGAAACCGCCCCGAACTTTACATTTATCAAAATCGATATTGCTGATCGCGTGGCCATGGCAGAGTTTGCAACCAACAACCAGCACGTCACCCATATCGTCAATTTGGCCGCCCAAGCAAGTGTGCCCTATTCACTGGTAAACCCGTATGCCTATATTGATGCGAACGTGTATGGTCACCTCAATATGCTTGAAATGTGCCGGAACCTCCCTGATTGTCAGCATTTTGTTTACGCAAGCACATCTTCCGTATACGGATTTAACAAAAAAATGCCTTTTTCTGTTGAGGATCGTGTCGATGCGCCCATGGCGATTTACGCCGCATCAAAACGCGCAGGGGAACTTATGACCCACAGTTATAGCCACCTATATGGGTTCCCATCGACTGGCCTGCGGTTCTTTACCGTGTATGGCCCCTGGGGACGCCCTGATATGGCGGCATACCTTTTCACAGATGCCATCATCAACAATCGCCCGATCAAGGTATTTAACCGCGGAGATATGCGCAGAAACTTTACCTATATCGACGATATCGTAAGTGGTGTGGTGGGATGTGTGAACAAACCTCCAGCTACACTGCACGAGGGTGCATGTCATAAGATTTATAACATTGGGAATGACCGGTCTGAGGGATTGATGGACTATGTCCATGCCATTGAGGATTCCTTGGGCAAAAAAGCTGAGATTGAGCTATTGCCAATGTTACCAGGTGACGTCAAAGAAACAGTTGCCGATATTTCACAAACACGTGCGGATTTTGGCTTTGACCCCAAAACGAATATTTCCGAGGGTATTCCCGCATTTATTGAATGGTATAAGTCGTATCATGGAGTTTCCTAAAGTGAGCAAAAAATACAGTATTGCCGTTATTGGTCTTGGTTATGTTGGACTGCCCTTAAGTATTGGGCTTTCACGCAACCATGACGTTGTTGGTTTTGATATTAACGAAGATCGCATTCACGAACTCCGATCGGATGCTGATTCAACGGGTGAGGTCGCCCCTGAGGATCTGCGCGCGACGACAATGACGTATACATCCAACACCGATGACATCGTGGGGAAAGACATCTACATTGTCACGGTTCCCACCCCGATTACCGATACCAAGGAACCAGACCTCACCCCCCTTCGCAAGGCATCAGAAACCGTTGGAAAGGTTCTGCGCCGCGGGGCAATCGTCGTGTTTGAAAGCACGGTTTACCCCGGTGTTACCGAAGATGTGTGTGCACCTATTTTAGAAAAGATCTCCGGATTGAAAGCTGGGTGGAACTTTCACCTTGGGTATTCGCCGGAACGCATTAATCCAGGTGATAAAGTACATACGGTATCCACAATTACCAAGGTCGTTGCGGGTGAAACCCCGAAAATTACAGACATTTTGGCTGACGTTTACGGAAGTGTTAACAATAACAATATTTTCAAGGCCGCATCCATCAAAACAGCCGAGGCCGCCAAGGTCATTGAAAACGCCCAGCGCGACATAAATATCGCGTTTATGAATGAGATTTGTATGATCTTTACGGAAATGGGCCTTAATACCCATGATGTTCTGGATGCGGCGAATTCTAAGTGGAATTTCCTTCCCTTTGTGCCTGGGCTTGTGGGCGGCCATTGCATTGGTGTGGATCCTTATTATCTGGCGCATGCTGCCAAGGCTGTAGGACACGCCCCAACCATTATTTTGTCTGGCCGAGAAATCAATGAGAAGATGAGTGATTTCATCGCACAGAAAATACATGCCGAAATTTCTGCTACAACGGGGAAAAAGACCAATCGCATCCTCGTTCTAGATCTAACATTCAAGGAAAATGTTCCTGATTTACGCAACA
>CAYGTJ010000165.1:0-2476 GCA_964352755.1 uncultured Alphaproteobacteria bacterium | reverse complement strand
GTCTTCATAAATTTTAAGAAAGGCCGCGGCTTCCGGGGCATCAGTTGGTTTGCTTGCGTGGCATGCATGCGCAAAAATCCGCAGCCGTTGAAAGGAGGCCATCCCCCCCACAGGAATGCGCATCTTTTGCGCGCGACCTGCAATTTTATCCAGGGCTTGAATGACAACTACGTTTGCACGTTTGATATCTATAGAGGGCGACGATGGGGTGGGGGGCGCTGCAATTTGTGTTTCTACGTCCACGTCGTCTATTAACGCTAAGGAATCCCCGGGAGAAATGACTTTATCTGTTGGGGGTGCTGCTGGGGAATCTTGCCCGAGGTCATTAGTGATAAAGTTATCATCAAGGCGTTTGATTTCCTGTTCTGAGAGCTTGCGGGTGCGTTCTGGTGGTTCTACTTGCTCTTCTTCGTCGTCACCGTCGTCATCATCATCATCGTCATCATCATCGTGATTTTCTTCTGGTAATTCTTCTTCCTCGTCAACGTCGTCGTCACCATCGTCGTCGTCACTTTCTTCTGGTGCTAATTCTTCAACCGTTGCGTCGTCCTTGGTCAAAGGCTCATCATGATCAGTAGCTCCCACTGATTTATTCAGAGGTTTATCCGGTGATTTACTATGGGCGGGTGATTCGACTAAAGAGTTGTGTTCTGTTGCCGTTAGGGGCACAGAAAAACTCACTAGAAAAGCAAATATTAAGAGAAAAGGGGTTATCACGTTACGTACACACAATCAGTCATCAAAACTTCCCTCATTTAGGGGCGAACATCAATCATCAATATACGCCACCATACGTCACCAGGAATCGTAAGGCAAAGATGAATTTTGCGTGGTGACTATTAACTCTAGTCTAACTCTAATCTTTTTTGCCGTACATCATTCCGCTGATTAGTTCTTCTAAGCTGACAGAAGATTGGGTGATTGTAAGGTATCCACCAGGTTTAACCTGTGTTTCACTCCCGCCGGGAACAACCTGAATAAATTTACCGCCCAAAAGACCATCACTGTGAATTTCGGCAGATGAATCATCAGGAATTTTGATATCATGGCGAAGCGTAAACATAACTTTCGCGAGGAACTCTTCTTTATCAACGCTACTGCTTACAACGTGCCCGACCTTCACACCGCTAATGCGGACATCAGCCCCAGTTTTAAGGCCATCAATACGATCAAATTTCGCAAAAATGGTGTAGTTGCTCTCATGGGACGTGTTAAGATCAGTATTCTTGTAGAGATAAAAGGAAAAAGTACCAGCAATAATGCAGATGATGGCGCCGACCAAAGTTTCAAACGTACGATTTTGCATAAATCAAGACTCCCTATTCTTATGCTTTTTAGGTTTCCATACATTAAAGCATATTTTTTGAATAAATACAGGCCAATATGCACGATCAGTACCTGAATTATTATGATAGGTGTGTGGTTTTTGTGTGATCGGTTGGGTAAAGGGATCATCGGGTAGTTTCTTTTGCGTGTGGTGAAGCCATAAATGCCACTTTGGCGGCACACACGTTGCGTCATTGCCTTTTGTGTACACGGCCCACCGTTGTTTGCGTCCTGTAATGGGGTGGGGGTATCGTCCCTTATAGTATCGCGTGCCGTTCGCATCAGTGCCAACGAGATCACCTAAGAATATAGCGCGTAAACGGTGAATAAACATGAGTATCAGGTACCTTTATAAGAACATGTTAGCACCAGGAGTGCGGCATGTATATGTGGTATCTAGGTGTGCGAAAAGAAAACACTTGTATTTTTGAAGGGAATTGCGTACATATATGAAAAATCTGTGCTGTTTTACAGTGGGCTCCTAGCCCACTTTTTTAATGGAAAAATTTATGATCGGGATTACATCAAATCCGCTTGAAGACAAAATATATGATGCACTCGAACCTTCGTTTCGCACCATTGGGTATGACATTGTTCGCATTCAGGTGCGCGGGAATGAGCGCCCCACGCTTGAAATTTTGATTGATCGCACCGATGGTGCCCCTGTATCACTTGATGATTGCGTGGCAGCATCTCACCAGGCATCAGCGGTTCTTGACGTGGAAGATCCTCTGGAAAAAGCCTACTCACTCGAGGTTTTTTCACCCGGGCTTGAACGACCATTGACCCGGGATGGGGATTTTGATCGTTACAAAGGCCATCATGTTCGCTTGAAAACGGATGTTGCAATTGACGGACGCAAACGATTTAGCGGCCAATTGATAGAAGTGAGCGAAGCTGAAATTGTGCTAAAAATGGCGGATGCAGATACACCCGTTCCCATCACCAAAGAAAATATTAATCAAGCTAACCTCTGCATTAACTTTGCAGACGTTGATGCCAAAACAAAAGAAACCGCAGACTAACTCAGGATAATAGGAAGAGAAAAATGAATATTCGTGAAGTAATTTCTGGTGCAGAAGCCCTCGCCCGGGAGAAAAACCTTGATATTGATGAAGTGCTCTTGGCGATTGAGCAAGCGCTTCAAAAG
>CAYGTJ010000164.1:0-2501 GCA_964352755.1 uncultured Alphaproteobacteria bacterium | reverse complement strand
GTTTTATATTGTTCGATCGGGGGAAGTCCAACCTCGCCGGGATTGTCACGCAAGCGATTCAAGAGGAAAGGGGCAAAAACTAAGGCCACAGCTGCAGGGAGAAAAAAGGCCGATTGCCAGCCATATAAAGGAATGATGTAGCCACTCACAACAAAAATAAGACCACCAGCAATAGGGGCATTGGAACTCCAAATAGCCCAACGTGTGCCGATCTCGTGGGACGCATGCCAGTGTGTGATGATGCGTGAAGATGACGGCCCACCCATTGTTTGAAACCAGCCATTCAATGCCCAAATGGCCGTAAACATTGTCAGATTAGAGCTTAGACCAAACATAAGGTTACAAAGCGCCACACCGAGTAACCCAAACACATGAAAGTATCGCGCGTTTGCTTTATCACTGAAGAGACCGTTGATGATTCGTCCTGCCGCATATGTGATCGTGGTGGCTGACATAATCATACCGACATCTGCATTATCAAAGCCAAATTCAACTTTCATCGCAGGAACTGCCATCGCCAAATTTACGCGCCCAAGATTATACAGCCCGTAACCTAGAACAATCGAGTACATAACGCGCAAACGCCAGTATTCATAGGTGTTCGATGAAAAAAGATACGTGCGTTTAGGTGTCGATGTATCTACGTTTTTTTCGTTGCTCGTCAAAGTATTTGTTATGTTATTCACGCATGAACAAGAATAATTGAGATTAAAACCTAACACATAAGTTTCAATGTGAAAATAGCCTGAACATTACAAAAAATTTCAAAATCACCAAAACGGGGCACAACAGAATCGGTGATTCCTTAGGCCTTTTTCTTTGAAGCAAGGGCAATCTTAAGAACTTCACTGGCGTCTTCGACGGGAATGATCTTGATGTCCTTTTTGACGTTTTCAGGTATTTCCTCAAGATCTTTTTCGTTTTCTTTCGGAATGATCACCGTTGTGATGCCACCACGATGGGCTGCTAACAACTTTTCTTTCAGTCCTCCTATCGGGAGCACACGACCACGTAGGGTAATTTCACCTGTCATCGCTACATAATTATTTACTGGTGTTTCCGTCAGAACAGACACGATTGATGTAAACATCCCAATACCTGCGGAGGGCCCATCTTTCGGTGTGGCGCCTTCGGGTACATGAATGTGAATATCATATTTATTAAAGGCAGTTTCGGGTATTTTGAGGTTTTTTGCATTTGCCCGGACATAACTTGCGGCAGCCTGAATTGATTCTTGCATGACCTCACCAAGTTTCCCGGTGATCTTCATTTTGCCCTTACCGGGAAGTCTTACCGCTTCAAGTGTGAGGAGTTCACCGCCGACTTCTGTCCATGCAAGGCCTGTTGTTACCCCCACCATGTTGAGGTCTTCTTTCTCACCAAACTTGAAACGTTTTACTCCAGCAAAATCTTTCAATGTATCAGGGGTCACCGTGATTTTCGCAGGAGTTTTGGGAGCAGTTTTATCAGACTTGTTTTTGGCACCTGCAATCAAAATTTTCTTCAAGCTTTTACGCATGATGTTGGCAATTTCGCGTTCGAGACTGCGCACACCGGCTTCACGAGTGTAGCAACGGATCAGGTCAAGAATGGCCTCATCAGATATATTGAGCTCTGAATCTTTTAGGCCGTTGTCTTTCATCTGTTTAGGAATGAGGTGACGTTTCGCAATTTCTAATTTCTCATGCTCCGTGTAACCAGATAGGCGAATAATCTCCATACGATCCATGAGAGGTTCGGGGATTTGACTCAAATAATTCGCAGTAGTCACAAACATTATATCGGAAAGATCGTAATCAACCTCAAGGTAGTGATCACTGAACGTGACATTTTGTGAAGGATCAAGAACCTCAAGCAACGCCGATGACGGATCACCGCGCCAGTCAGAACCAAGTTTGTCGATTTCATCTAACAAAAACAGAGGGTTCTGGCTTTTTGCTTTACGCATGCTTTGAATAATTTTCCCAGGCATCGCACCAACATAGGTGCGACGGTGACCGCGAATTTCTGATTCGTCACGCACACCCCCGAGGGACATACGTACGAAGTTTCGACCTGTGGCACGGGCAATGGATGTGCCGAGGGACGTTTTACCAACACCAGGGGGGCCAACTAGACACATAATGGGGCCTTTAATCTTTCCAATGCGTGATTGGACGGCTAAATACTCAAGGATGCGTTCTTTGACTTTTTCCAGGCCGTAATGATCTTCATTGAGGATCTTTTCCGCGGCACCTAGGTCTTTCTTCGTCGATGTGCGATTCGCCCACGGGATACTAAGTAACCAGTCAAGATAATTGCGCACAACTGATGCCTCAGAAGACATCGGGCTCATCAAACGTAATTTTTTGAGTTCAGCCTCAGCTTTTTCCCGGGCTTCCTTGGAAAGTTTCGTTTTTTTGATTTTACTTTGCAGTTCATCAAGTTCATTGGTGCCGTCTTCACTGTCGCCCAGCTCTTTTTGAATGGCTTTCATTTGCTCATTCAAATAATACTCGCGT
>CAYGTJ010000163.1:0-2514 GCA_964352755.1 uncultured Alphaproteobacteria bacterium | reverse complement strand
TCTGAACGATCACCAAAACCACCGGGCAGTTCATCAGAGGTCCTGGCAAAGTGCTCACGTATGGACGTCACTGGCTGATCGGAAATATGCTTTTCCATATGGGTATTATGCACATTCATACCAATTCCCATAAGGACATACATGTACGGACTATCCGCATCCAACCCATGGGTTTCAACCAGTACGCCCCCTATTTTTTTTTCATCGAGCAGAATATCATTCACCCACTTAATCTGAGGATCAAGACCCACAGATGCAAACACATCAACCACACCAAGACTCGCTGCAAACGATGTATACGAAAGCTTAGCTGAATCAGCGACGCGCCAGGGAAAGGCAAAACTCACTGCCAACGACCCTTCCGGGGATAGCCACGAACGCCCTCGTTGCCCCCGGGCACTGGTTTGGGTGGTGGCTGAAACCACACGCACAGGCAAAGCATCCATAGAATCATACGAAAACTCACGCATCTGCGCCGTAATCTGGGTCTTCAGCGTATCCTGGGTTGAGGCCAGAACGGGTTCATGCATCCACGAAACGAGATCAGCTTGATACTCGGTACAATCATACCAGTGCGGCATCGATGGCCTCTTTGATCTTGGCACTAGTTGGTTTCGTAATCGAGCTAAACCAATCAATCAGCTTACCATCTTTGCCAATCAAATATTTGTGAAAATTCCACCGGGGTTGACCTAATACACCAACGTGCGTTGATGCCCATGCATAAAATGGATGCTGGGGAGCACTTGTGATGTTTACTTTCGTCGTCATTAGGTACGTAGCCGTGTATATTTCACAGGCCGTATGTTGAATTTCAGATATAGATCCAGGCTCTTGACCACCAAAATCATTACAGGGAACCGCAATAACGACGAGTCCCTTATCCTTATACGCCTGGTGGAGTTCTTCCAAATCCTTGAGTTGTGAAGTAAATCCACATTCTGAGGCCGTATTGACAATTAATAATACCTTGCCCACGAATTTGGAGAGTTCAAGGGTTCCCCCGCTTAATAATTCAAACGAAAAATCAAATGCCGTTTTCATCGTGTAATCTCCAGTTAATCATGCAATTTGTTAATTCATTAGAATTATCGTGAATACGGTTGATTGAAAAGGTAAATATTTGCTAAAAGGATGCAGAAATGACGTACAACCCGTGATGATAGCTTAGATGACACATGCAAAACTGACCCTACCCACAAAAATATGCGCCGGATGCGCACGTCCATTTGTGTGGCGCAAAAAATGGAAAACAGTCTGGAATCAGGTTAAATACTGTTCAAAACGTTGTCAAAGTATCGGTACTCAAGAGAAAAAATAGCTCACTAAATTCGTCAGAATAATCGCACACCAAAACCCACCCTTGATAAAGGTACCTTGTTTCGGTACCAACAATACAGAAAGCGCAAACACAACAAGTGCAGGATAAATCGTTTGCAAAAGTAGACCTAACCATTTTGATAGCTCGGCAAACCCAGTCAACGATATAATAAACGTAAGTGTCGCAGTTATGACGACCGACTGCACATAGGTAAGTGCATTTTTGGTTATCTCTTTTTGGAGGAACTCCGCAAAAAGCTTAATAAGCACAACGATCGTTGTAAAGCACGCCAAAAAACTAACCATCGCCGAAACGTATCGCGCCACGCGCCCTAGTACGGCTTCGGATAGAATAACAATGTATTTTTCTGGGTTTGCACCGGTTAAATACGCGTTATATTTACCACCCAAATACACAAGCCCCGCATACACCCCGGCAAGAATCAGAATCCCAGCCGTCGAAGCAAGCATATTATAGTGCATGATGGTGCGCGAAGCGATCGCCGCATCAGTATTATTATCAACACCGGGCTTCGTGAAAAAGCCAGCTGTCGTAAACCCGAAAAAGAGCGCCGCCATCAAATCCATCGTGTGATATCCATATCCCATTCCCGTTTGAAATGATAGGTATGGGCTCAATCCATGCTGGGCAATCACAGGCTCGCTCAAGAAGTTCGCTCCAATAATAACCAAAACACCACCCAGCAAAAACGGCGTCAGATACTTTCCAATCACGGTGATTAACTTGCGATCAAACATAACGATTATGGCTGAGAGCACACAGAAAAACAAACTAAATGCCCAAATATCAAGATGCGGATATAATACCTTCACACCACCGTATGCCACCAATGTACACCGGGGGCAAACGCCAAACGGGCCAATCAAACAAAGCATCAAAAAACAGACCCACCAGCCTGTATAATCACCAAGAAGCGCAAAGTATTCTTTCTGCGTTTTCCGGGAATACGTTACACTCATCAGTCCAACCCACGGCAGAAAAATAGCCGTAACCATGAGTCCAAAGGTAGCAAAACCTGCGTACCCATAACTTTCTGCGCCCACAGCAATAGGAAACACCAGGTTTCCAGAACCAAAAAACATTGAAAAAACGGCAAATGCAACGACTGTTAATTGTAATACTGGCAATAGAATATCTTTATACTTTTAATTGTCTCTACCATAGTTCTCTCC
>CAYGTJ010000162.1:0-2523 GCA_964352755.1 uncultured Alphaproteobacteria bacterium | reverse complement strand
GTGTGAGGATTTAGTTGCGGGTTCTAATGCAGCTGAAGCCGAAGCCGCATCTGACTTGTGTGTTATTGTGGCAAGTCCTAGTGATGTTGCGCGCACACTTGGTGATTTTGATCCTTCACAGAGCTTACCGGTGGGGGAAGATTCAAACCCTTTTGCGGATGATCGATGTCCGACACCAGACGAAATCAGGAAGGCTAAGGAACGGGCGGGCAGGGCGGCGCAGCGTTTTTCCGAGAGAAAGTCACGTGCGCAATCATTTAATCCAAAAGGTTGGAGTGAAATTTTCGACGATGATGCAACCGCTGCAACACCTGATCAAAGGTCGGAAAGTCAACGCATGCAAGCTGCATCATGGGGTGACGTTCGCCCCTGTGATGCTCGCCCTCGTGGGTCAAGTTTATTAGCAAGCGGCGTGAGCATGCATGTGCGCCGTTCAGATTCAGATTCGTCTGAACAGGTAGCAGCTGCGGCAGTGGCTGAGGATACTCCTCCGCGTTCAGGTGGTGCTCTTGGCCGTCTGGGTAGATTTTTGCAAAGAATACCAAGATCCCGAGCGGATGGTTATAGACCCATGCCTCATGATCACTCTGTGGCGGGTGGCACACTTCGTTCACCTGTGCCTTGCGCAACGGAAGCAGCAGTGGGAGAATGTTCTTTTCCTGCTGTTGCCCCATCTGGGGTGGATTCTTGGGGGCATGGCGCCCTTAGTTGTGAGGACTCAGTAGATTACAGCAGTTCAGAGAATTCAGAAAGTGATAGAGAAGAGCGACGACGTGTGCAAAGACGTTTTGCCCCTCGGCGTTCACAAATTACAGGTGCTCTGGCGGCTGTGAGTGCTTTACAGAATCGTTATGCTGCGTTAAATCGCAGGCGTTCTAAACGTGAACATGCCAGTGACTCCTTAGCACGAAGGCGACGTAACTGGGCGCAACAAAATGCGGCTGCTAGACATCCATCACACGAATTAGCACAGGCGAAACCGGGTGTTCTGGGGCATTCACGACGGGTAATGCCGGTAGGTGTAGTGCCAATTGGTTCAGTAGGGCCGGTTGTTGTTGCGCGACTCCCGGTAACCAGTCCTGAGGATCAAAAGAGGCTTGCTATAGCCCGTAGTCTTGCCGCTGCAGCTGGGCCAGAGGGGAGTACGGCAAGAACGCCAAATTTATCACCTGGCCAAGTCGTGGTAAGGAGATCTGTGCGCCGGAATCATTTACCAACACCGCCGCGTTCATCACGTACGCTACGTGGAATGCTGACACCACCAGGCTCTGTGCGTCGTGTTTCTCCACGTACTGATCCTGCCTCAAGAGGGGATTCTACTGGTGCTCGAAAGGATGGCAAGGTGTAATTTTAATGTGGGTTGTATTATGATTTTTTATAACTATTTGTATTATAATTTAGATAGATAAAGTAAAAATGAAAAAAATATTTAATAAAGTAATTTTTTGTTTCTTGATGGGCATGTGTTATTCGTTCAATGCGTCTACCCAACAGACATCTGAAGAGCGATTACGTGACGCGTTTCCTCCGATGAGGCAAACAGCAGTTTCTGAGGATGGGACTCGTGGGGCTGCGTTAAATGCTTCGTATTCATTGGCTCCAGCACCGGCACCTCAGACAGCATCTGGGAATCCTTCTACAGCACCATCATCAGACGCGCTTGCTCAGCCCCCTGTATTGCGGCGTGCGCGTGCATTAGGTGCAGCTGCAGAATAACCGCAGAACAACCAAATATTTTTTCGGTTTTTTCTTGCGAGATATTGCCCTTCCACGTACATATACATGTAGTTTGTGAGTGTGTGTGTACGTGAAACTTAATCTTCCAAATTTTTTGACGATGTCCCGCATTGGGGTGATCCCCGTTGTTTTGGTGTTGATGTCTATTGGTTACGATAAGGCAGATATTTTGGCGGCATTTTTGTTTGCTGCCGCCTGTATTACTGACTTTTTTGATGGCTACTTTGCGCGTCAATGGGATCAGGTTTCAGCATTTGGCCGAACGCTTGACCCTATTGCGGATAAGTTGTTGATTTCGTTGACGTTATTTATGCTCGTTTCCCTCGATCGTATTGATGGATTACACGTGCTGCCGGCACTCGTGATCATGTGCCGCGAAATTATTGTGTCTGGTTTACGCGAATATTTATCAAGTGTTCAGGTGAGATTGCCTGTTTCACGTGGGGCAAAATGGAAAACAGCCCTGCAGATGGTGGCTGTGGGAATGTTGGTGCTTGGTAATGGTGCTGCGCATTGGTTACCTGAATGGCTATCTGGTTATACGTTGGGATTGGCCATGTTGTGGGCGTCAGCTGCACTTACTCTTACAACGGCGTATGCATATCTTAAGGTCGGATTTCGCCACCTAGAAACATAAAATATTGTGACGTTGCAAAAAAAACTTGTTGCTACCTTGATCAACGTTTATACTTCGAAATGTAATTAATTTTTATTTTCATATGTCTCCTAGTTTCTTGCAGATACTTTTAATCGTTGTTGGTATTTTCTTGTTGTTTCGTATTAATG
>CAYGTJ010000161.1:0-2531 GCA_964352755.1 uncultured Alphaproteobacteria bacterium | reverse complement strand
ATTTTGAAAGACGCGATCGAAGATGTATCTGCTGTTGAGTATTATCTGACAGAACACAATGGAAGCATTCGTCTCATCGATGAATCAGGTAGTGCATTTAGCCTTATCATACGTACCCACCAAGATCATGAAACGGCTCTCTCCTGCCATGTTGTAGATTTTCTTCCCGAAGAACAGCGAAAAGACTTTGAATCCCAGAAAAGCATCGTCTGCATCGAGTGGGATTCTCAGGAAATGACTGATCCGGATGCATGGATACGAAAGCTTCGGCCTGCAAAGCGTGTGAAAAATGAAGAGATTCCCTTTAACTGGACGGTTCAACCGGATGTCTTTGTCCAACCCAACGGATTCTATATGAAGCCCACCCATGCAAGGTAGAGTTTACGGGTAATGTCTGACTCAGATAGTGTGCTTCCAGATTCTGTTAAATAGAAGACGTTCCCATCACTATCTTTAACGACCTTGCTCGGATAGAAGGCACCACTTTTGTTTTCAACGATGATTATATCATCACGCACCTTCTCAGAGACTTTTGTTTCTGTGGCAACCAAGAAATTCCCGGCACGTGCCCCTAGATCAGAATACGGTGCCCGAAAGCGAAAAAGAAGTGGTGTGCTTGTCTCACTATGTGTTGCCTGAAGGCGCTTAAGAGCCTTAAATATGCTCTTTTCTTCGGTGCTTGATCTGTGTAGCTTCCACTTGCTTGGAACGCTATACCCCTCAAGATGAGCCCCAAGAGGATTGTTTGCCAGGTGATAGGGAAACATTCCGCTACCACTCACCAACCACGAAAGGTCACAAACGATGCCCTCATTAAAAAGAGCGTCACAAAGAATTTGAAGAATGCCTTCATCAGGAAGTTTATCTTCCGTACTGTTTTTCCAGCGATAGAGTGTACTAAGACCTAAAGAAGAGTTTTCAGCAAAATCTTTGACACTGATCGTTAATAGCTTAAAAACATGACTAATACGCTTAGCAAAGGGAGATAGCTTCATCGTGGGTTTTGAGAATTTCTGAGTCTTGTTATAAAGAAATTATCGTTCGTGAGCAACAAAATACGCGTTATAAACGGATAACAAACAAATTAATACATCTCTTGCTGATGAATAGGAAATCCAGTTATTTAGGAAATACTCATCCACGTTACAGGGTAAACATCTGTTATTTCTTCTTGGGGTAAGGGTGTCCCCATTTTATTTACATACATAAAATGGCATTCTTGGGAAACACCTATACGCAGGTATGTTTTACTGTCTTTAAGTTTAACAGCGACAAACCCCAAGGAACCATGAAGGGTTGGCTCAGTGTTAATGAGAATATATGTTCCTGGGTTTATATAGGGGGTCATTCTGTCCCTCACCTGATAAATGGCATGAGGGGTGCTATTCTTTGTAAAGACAGATATCATTTTATGAAGACACTGAAAGGTGATCACCGACTTAGGCTCATGCTGATGGTTGCGGCGTATATTGAGCAATGAAGGTAACTCTACGCCATGAAGATGAGCACCATATAAACTCTCTGAAAGAAGGTAGGGCTCTTCTCCTTTTCCTGAAAGGAGCCACTCCACATCACATACTACGCCTATCTCTAACAAAGAAGCACAGAGCCTCCCAAGAGAGTGCGCAAAAGGAAGGCGATCTTCGGTAAACATCATCCAGTCAACAAGGGTGCGATACGGAAAGTGTGTTTTCTCACAAAACGTTGTTTTAGATATTTTAGCGACATTAAAAACGCAGTCGAGGCGTTTAGCAAAAGGAGCTTTCATTGTTACTCACTTGGGTAGTTGTTTTATAATAAGACAACTATGCATATTTATGTTGACACATCAATAATAAAGTCGTATCTATATGCCGTGGTTGAAAGATAACAAAACAACTACAGTACATACCTCCCTAAAAATGTTAGTAGAGGCTCATTAATTTTTGTTAGTGAGTCTCTTACTAATTCGCAAACCATCTCCAAAGAACCATAAGAATAGAAATCCTACCCATGTATAATCTCAAACTTTATAGACTCCTCCACGCTTTTTTAAACGGAAGGCTTGATGACTTCTTTTTCAAGGTCTGGGAATACGATCTCTTCGAACATCAGATTGTAACGGCGATTGAAAGCTTTCGCGAGGGTAATGATCTTCACTGTCTACTATCCCACCTACATAACCATACTCTCCATCAGCTCTTAGATGCATTTCGTGCACTGAAACAGAAAAGGATTCCTCATGTCACACCCAGAAAATGAGTTTAGGTGTTCACTCCTTCTTGATGCTCTTCAGAAATACACATCGGATAAGCCAAGTTACGTGAGTTTTACAAAAAAGACCTACGATGCCTTTATTAAAGAGACAGATGAAGCCATGCATGTGCTAAAAAGAACGCGCCTCAATGATAACCACAAGGTTCTCTTTTCTTCCCTTTTATACAAAATGGTTGCTGAAACAGTAGAAATTACATCAGATTAAAATAGATTACTTACCAGAAAGTGATAGACGTTCTACAGAGCGACGAGTCATCTCTGTTTGCATGCGCATA
>CAYGTJ010000160.1:0-2536 GCA_964352755.1 uncultured Alphaproteobacteria bacterium | reverse complement strand
TTCCTGATCAGGTGGTTGCCACACTATCCAGTCATCATATTGCCACGGTTTCCCGGATGAATCATCTGACAGATAAGATTAATACGAATGCAATCAATATTATTATTGGGACACAGATGTTGGCAAAGGGGCATCATTTCCCCAATCTCACGTGCGTTGTGGTCGTTGACGGTGATGCGGGTCTCATGTCAGAAGACTGGCGTGCGTGTGAAAAAACGTATCAGCTCATCCATCAGGTAGCAGGGCGTGCAGGAAGAGGGGAAAAGCCTGGATGTGTCTTTATCCAAACGTTTCAGCCCGATCATCCGATATTTCAAGCCTTGAGGGCTCATGATCGCGAGAGCGCGTATGAACTGGAGCTAGCGCAGCGCAAGCAAGGTGGACTTACACCTTTTGGGCGGTTGCTCGCAATTATTGTATCAGCTCCTTGTGTAAATGAAGTGCGGTCGTGGGCACAACATTTGCGCGAACAGGCACCAGCGCACCCGGATGTGCGCATTTATGGGCCCGCACCCGCCCCGTTAGAGCGCGTACGTAATCATTATCGCTGGCGCTTTCTTGTCATGGCGCCGCCTGACTTTCCCTTGAGTCGGTACGCTGAAATGTGGATTGGACAGCAAAAACCCCCGCGCAGTGTTAGGGTGAAAGTGGACATGGATCCACAAAGTTTTTTGTGATTTTTGAAATAGTGTTATGATGCTTGCGGCCAAAATAAAGATACCTTTTGTATGCAGTCACCCTGTCATGAACATCTCATTACAATCCCCTTATTCACCGAGAGTGATACGATTGCGTGTGCCGAAATACTTGCGCAATACGTAACCCAGAGTGATACAATTTTGTTGAATGGAGCCCTGGGAATGGGGAAGACCGTTTTTGCCCGGGGCATGATTCAGAAATTACGCAATGATCCCTCTCAGTCAGTGACAAGTCCAACCTATACCCTCGTCAATGAATATGAAAGGACATCGTCATCTATAGCCATCAGGCACTATGATCTCTATCGTCTTGCACATCCTGAGGATATTTATGAGTTAGGCTGGGAAGATAATCCCCAGTTTCTCTGTCTCGTTGAATGGCCAGAAAAAGGCCAACACCTTGACGATTGGGCGTGTTGGCAACTAACGTTTGCACAGACACCAACGGGGCGTGAGGTGCGAATCATCCCTCCCCATGGGTTATCTGACGCCGTGTATCATGAAGTATCAGCAAAATTCAAAACCCTCATAGGTGGCACGGCCAATGAGACATCGTCCCATGTTTAAGAACAAGGTAATTTGTCCCGGGTTTGGAACAGATTATGTACAATTTGTGGCAGATAAACTTCGTGAACTTGGTACACACAATCCATTAGCCGTGAAAGATGTTGTTCTATTTGTGCCCACCCAACGCATTGCAACACGCGTGCGCGATCTCTTGGCATCCACGCGTACGTCAACAACATGCGTGATGCCGACGGTTTATACGCTGGGTGCGGTGACATTTGAAGAGGTTCTTGAACTCACCGGCAACCATCCAAAGCCAACCACATTATTATCGGCACGTGCGGTGCAACTTCATCTCGCTCAGATCATCATGCGTGAAAACAAAGACGCATTTCGCGTAAATTTGAGCCAGGCCATTCATTTAGCTGAGGATCTTGCTGGGTTGTTGGCAACGCTCACGTATCATGATCGTGGAATTACCGATCTTGAAAATGTCGTGGCTGATGAATTCGCATCCCATTGGCAGATTACCATCGGGTTTCTCAAGCAAATTTATCACGCGTGGGTAACGTATTGTGAGGATAATAATGTCTGTGATAGTGCGGTTTATCATGCCCGTGCGGTTAAAGCTCTCATCCACGCGTGGCGCGAAAACCCAACGAAGCGAACGGTTATAGCATTAGGGTCGTCGGGAAGTCTTCCTATTACGATGGATCTCATTCGTGCGGTTGCTGGTCTTGAAAATGGCTATATTGTGGCGCCCTTAGGAAGTGATCACCTCATCACGCCTGATGATGTGGATACGCCGTGTCGAATGTCATCGAAAGATTCAATAACGTTGACAGAAGATTTGACCCCGGTTCATCCGTTAGCCCCTGCCCAGCGATTGATCGAAACACTGATCCCAAAATTGGCCGATCGAACACATGCAAACGTTACCTGTGTTAATACAGGATTATCCACGATCACTCCGCGGGTTGATCGCACCCTTTCCCTTCTTTCAGGTCAGGGGGGTGTTCAAAAAAGCATTCAGGGAGACATTGCCGATCAAGCAAACCAAGTCACGGCTGATGATTTCCTTGAAACGATTGTTGCCGATGACCAGGAACAAGAAGCCCATATTATTGCCTGCATTATCCGATCATCCTTAGAAACCCCACACAAGACAACGATGCTCATTACACACAATCGTCAACTTGCCCGTCGGGTAGGCGCGTTGTTGCTGCGGTGGAATATCGTTGTTGGGGACTCGGCGGGGCAGCCTCTCTCAACAACGGGTGAGGGTGGGGGAACTCTTGAGGTGCTCAAAGCCCTGTGCAGTCAAAAGGAAC
>CAYGTJ010000159.1:0-2563 GCA_964352755.1 uncultured Alphaproteobacteria bacterium | reverse complement strand
TTCCCGAGCACCTCAATCCCTGTCGCCATTCTTATCTTTGATCGCTCTCGTGAAAAAGGCGGTGTCAATGAAGACCGTAAAGATGTTCTGTTCATTGATGCCAGCCGCGATTATCAATCCGATAAAAATCAAAACATGCTTCTTAATAAGCACACGGAAAGAATCATACATACTTACGAAAATCGTGTGGAAATTGAAAAATACTCCCATCTGGCAAGTTTCGATGAGATCAAGGAAAACGACTTCAACCTGAATATCCCGCGTTATGTAGATACCTTCGAAGAAGAAGCAGAAATCGACATCGAAGCCGTTCAGTGCGAGATAGATACACTTGAAGCTGAATTATCAGAAGTACGCGATAAGATGGCTAACCTTCTCAAGGAGGTGTCAGCATGAGCAAGCGTAAGCCGCACGTTCCCACCATCCGTTCATCTGCGGTGGAGTATCTCACCTTTGTTGCGGCGGCAGGTGATTCGAGCGCCAGCGTTGAAATGCGCTATGTGGACGAAAATATTTGGTTGACACAAAAAATGATGGCAACGCTGTATGATGTTTCTGTCTCTGCCGTTAATCAGCATTTAAAACGTATATTTGAAGACAATGAGTTGGAGCGTGAGGCAACTATTAAGCGTTACTTAATAGTTCAAACTGAAGGCGATAGACCGGTTCAGCGTGAAGTTGACCATTATAACCTGCACGCCATTATTGCTGTGGGCTTCAAGATCGAATTGTGCAAGATCGCCTGTTTGAATCTGATTTTGATAAGCAGCTGAAAGCACTAGAAGCCCTTGAGAAAAAACTTACGAAGAAAAATGGGAATGCTGGTGTGTAATAGCGACGTATTTGAAGGAATAACTAAATGAATGAAATTAGTAATCAGCATCATCAAACTTTTGAGGGCATCCGACAACAAACGGAGGAAGGGCGAGACTATTGGTCTGCTCGGGATTTACAGCCCATTCTAGAATATAGCCGTTGGGATAAATTCAAACCCGTCATTTTGAAAGCTATTAAGGCGTGTGAAAACTCAGAAATCGACGCTTCAGACCATTTCCCCCGCGTGGGGAAAATGGTCGAGATTGGTTCAGGTGCAGAACGCTATGTTGAGGATTACGATTATCACTTGTCAAGATACGCCTGCTACCTGATTGTTCAGAATGGTGATCCAACCAAGCCTGTTATTGCGAACGGTCAGACATACTTTGCCCTGCAAACGCGCAGGCAGGAATTGGCTGATGATTTGGCCTTCCAGCAACTGGATGAAGATAAAAAGCGTGTCTTCCTTCGCAATGAGTTAAAGGAACATAACAAGCAACTTGTTGAAGCCGCCAATCAGGCTGGCGTTGAAAGCGGGCTGGATTTCGCGATCTTCCAGAACCATGGCTATCAAGGGCTTTATGGTGGACTAGATGCCAAAGGCATTCACCAGAAAAAGGGCCTAAAGAAAAGCCAACAAATTCTTGATCATATGGGCAGCACCGAATTAGCAGCCAACCTGTTCCGCGCCACACAGGCAGAAGAAAAGCTGCGTCGTGAAGGTATAAAGGGCAAACAAAATGCCAACCAAGCCCATTACGAGGTAGGCGCAAAAGTACGTCAAACCATTGAGGACCTAGGCGGTACGATGCCAGAGGAGCTGCCAACACCGAAAACGAGCACCAAAACGCTTGAGAAACATCATAAGAAGCAGATTAGCTCGGGAGGTGATGATGAGTAATAGCTCATCACTCCCTCATGGCTGGAAGTTAGATTTACTGGATAATATAACAAAAAGACGATCTGGCCATACCCCTAGCCAAAGTAAGCCTCACTATTGGAATGGAGGCATAAAATGGGTATCCCTTGCAGATAGTTCGCAATTAGATAAAGGTTATATTTACTCTACCGCCAAAGAAATTTCTATGGAAGGTGTTAAAAAATCTTCGGCCGTCTTGTTGCCTCCAGAAACGGTTATCGTTTCGAGAGATGCCGGGGTAGGTAAAAGCGCTGTATTAGCTAGCTCAATGGCTGTAAGCCAGCATTTTATAGCATGGGACTGTACAGATAAAATAATCGACAGCTGGTTTTTATATTACCTTCTTCAAGTGAAAAAAAATGAATTTGAACGAATGGCGGTTGGTTCAACTGTTAAAACTATAGGGCTTGTGTACTTTAAAAAATTAAAAATATCTTATCCCAAATATGCCGAACAAAAGAGCATATCTTGGATACTAAAAACATGGGACGCGGCCATCGAAAAAACCAAAGCGTTGATCACTGCCAAAGAGCGTCAGTTTGGGTGGTTGTGTTCACGCATTATTACCGATTCAAAGAAGTTAACGTCTGCACATTTTGGTGATTTTCTTAAAGAAAGTAGAATCCCAGATGCTCAAAATGATCCGAAAAAAAGGCTAACCGTTCGGCTGCATTTGAAAGGGGTAGATATTCGAGAATATCGAGGCACCGAATCAGATGGAGCAACGCAATATTATATCAGGAAAACTGGACAACTCGTTTATGGAAAACAGAATATATTTCGGGGTTCAATTGGAATAATTCCTCAAGAGCTTGATAGCTATAGTTC
>CAYGTJ010000158.1:0-2653 GCA_964352755.1 uncultured Alphaproteobacteria bacterium | reverse complement strand
CACCTGACATGTACCGCAAACGCCTGCAATCAATGTTATGGAAGGCATCGATTGCTGATCTCAAAATCATAGAAACGCACCTAAACCCCAAAGAACGCAAAATTGCTACTTTTTGTCGCCATGCTCTTCAAAAAAAAGCAAACACACTCAAAATTTGGCAGGAACTCCCGGCCGAAGACAAAAGTAAACCAATCGTTCTCTACTATTTAGCGAAATGGAAACGCCAAACTCGTCATAAAGATATGTTTGCGTTTTGGAACACACACAAAAAACACATAAAAATTGATCAGCATGATTGGTGGAAAGAGCTCCAGCGCTATATTTTTGCAGGCTTTCATTTAGGCAAACACACAGAAATTCATCAACTGGTCAATATGTTTCATCCAAAAAACAATCCCGGGAATCGCGCAAGCTCTCTCTGGTTAAAGGGATGGATAAATCTTAAAAGCCCTGATAAATCAAAGCGAAACCCCACCGCAGCGCTCAAGCAATTTGGTGAAATATATGAGTTTGCAAAGTTCCCAACAACGAAATCACAAGCCGCATATTGGGCTGGAAAAGCCGCCACTGAACTCAAAAACAAGCGCCTGGCCACGCGCTGGTTTTTGCGAGCCGCAGGGTTCACAACAACTTATTACGGCCAACTTGCCAGTGATATTCTTGACCAACCCTATGATGTAAAACTTTCACCTTGGCGAAAGACGGATGAAGCCTGGTTTCAAAAACGCCCCTCAACAAAAACGATCAGGGACTTCGTTCAACTTCTTGCACACATAGATGAGGGCTGGGAAGTCTATGATTGCTTGGTCTCTCTCCTATATAAAGCCGAAAATCCAAGTCAAGCCCTTGGTGTTTTGGCCTTTGCGCAAAAAAACTATCCGCCGGCCTTTGTGTTTGCCTCACGCGTGGCAATGTCACGCTTTGGTTTGCAAATGCAGGGTTATTTCCCGACACTTCCGCCTAAAAACTTTACCCAAGAGGTTGATCCTGCACTCGTGCACGCTGTGATCCATCGTGAAAGCTCCTTCTTACATCCAGCTGTTAGCCATGCCGGTGCCGTTGGCCTGATGCAACTAATGCCCTACACCGCACGTGATGTAGGGAAAAAACTAGGGATTAAAATTAAGCACAGCAGTGACCTAAAAAAACCACAGCTAAACCTACGGCTTGGCCAACATTATCTCTACCAACTTATGGAGCGGTACGATGGGTGCCTTCCCCTCGTGTTGGGCGCCTACAATGCAGGCCCCCATAACGTTGATAAATGGGTAAAAGCACTCGGAAGCCCCTGCAAAGAAAGTGATATCAACACATGGGTAGAGTCAGTTCCTTTTACAGAAACGCGCCACTATATCAAATCAATCCTCGCAAGCTATCGCATCTATCAGCTTATTCTTGCGAACAAATAATCAACGAATATGATCCGTGCATTGTTTTTTTAGTGAAACCCCCCTATTATAGCAAAAATTTTTTAGGATTAAATCATTATGTTAAGTATTTTCACTCCCTTAAATGCATCGGCAGCAACGAGTGCGACATCCTCGTTGATGAGCCTTGCGCCGTTCTTTGTCATTCTCGGTGTTATGTATTTTTTAATCATTCGTCCACAAAACCAGCGCGCAGAAGCACATAAAAAGTTGGTGGCATCAATCAAACGCGGTGACCGTGTTGTTGTTCTAGGTGGCGTGATCGGTGTCATCACAAAAGTAATCGATGACAATGAAGTTGAGATCGAATCTGCCGGCTCAACACTTCAAATTCTGAAATCCAGTGTAAATCAGGTTACATCAAAACCAGAACCTCGCACCGTGAAAAAAGATTCAAAAGCCTCAAAACTTAAAGTTGTTAAAAAGAAGTAAGCACCAAAATGATACGTCTCAGTAAATTCCAACTTATTTTTGTCTCCATTGTTATTGTATGGGGATCGTTATTGGCCCTGCCTAATTTTGTGAGTGACACAACCCTTGCCCGGTTTCCCTCATTTCTTCCCCAACAACGATTTAATCTTGGGCTTGACCTCAAGGGAGGAGCGCAACTTCTTCTAGAGGCTGAGGTAGAAAAATCAATCGTTGATAAATTTGAAAGCCTAAGTGTCGAGATCAAAAAAAATCTGCGCAAAATTAGTCTTGGCTATCAATCTATTCGCGTGATGAAACGCCCAAATGCGTCCCCAATTATTACGGTTACTCCACGCCCAGGGGATGATCTATCACAGGTGCGCCAAACGATTCGCAAAACGAACCCCGCGTTTCAAATCACCCAGGCCGATACCTCAAATATCACAATTCAGTATAGTGAGGCTAGCTACAACGAGCTTGTACAAAGCATCATTGGGCGCACCCGCGACATTATTCAAAAACGTATTGATGCCTATGGTACCTCAGAACCAACAATTCTGATTCAAGGAACAGATCGCATTCTTGTTCAACTGCCCGGGGTTAAGGACCCTGCGCGTGTCAAAGAACTCCTTGGGACAACGGCCAAAATGACGTTTCATCTTGTTCCCGCCCAAGCATCAGAAGGCAGTGGTTACACAAGCCCAAGCACAAAAACACTCAAACTATCAGATGCAGACATTAATCTCGCTGTGGAAAAACAGCCTCTGCTTTCTGGTGAAAGTCTTACAAACGCGCAACCGAGAACAAGCCAAGAA
>CAYGTJ010000157.1:0-2673 GCA_964352755.1 uncultured Alphaproteobacteria bacterium | reverse complement strand
CGGGGGCTTGTACTTTCGTTTTCACCTGGGTTCAGGGGGTCAGGATCATCAATAAACCCGCGACGCAGATCAAATAGATAAGTTGATGTTTGAAACGACATGCCATCCGCAAGAATTGTCTTGTTACGATCTGGGCAAATGTACTCAAGAGCATTGGTTGCATGATTTAACATTCGTGCAGTTTCCCAGGGCATTGAATCGGGAAAAAAGGCTGAAAGTCGACTCGTGGCATGAGGATCGCGTGACCAACAACACAAAAGTGAGCGAGCCGCGGCACGTGTTTGTTCAGGATTGGTGCAGGCATGTCTTATTCCACCTATGGCTGCTGCTGTAAACGTTCCTGCAGTTGTAAGGGCGAACGCCTCCCACGAAGCCTTAAGGGGAGAGAAAACTAAAAATGATGTGAGTAAAAGAGATTTCGTTTGTGTATTCATACCAATGTGCGAATTAAAATATTATATATGATAGGCATGCAAGTATAATAAAGGCTTAATAATTCCTTAAATTTTAACCATCTGGCCGACGTGACTTTCTGACATAAAATGACATATATTATTATGTGTGAATTTGCCACACCCTTCAAAAGATCCCTTAAAATAAGACATTGCACATAGGGTGTCTCCGGCTCAGAAAGAAAGTTTTTGGCAATATTGCAAGTCAAAAACATATGGGTGCTTACCTTTCCTTGTAAATCCACACCAATACTGCACAGTGATAGGGTAACTTTATTTCGTAAACGGGAGAGTATAAATGAAAAAAGTATTATCAATCGCAGCTATCGCAATGGTAGCAACAACGGGCACATTCGCTAAAATGTCACACACAATGTACGCAGGTCTTGGCTTGGGTCATAAAAAGGCACATTCACAAATCAATTGGGCATCACAAAACAATTTGGGTCAAAGTGAAAAGGCGATGATCGCAAACGACAAATTTGCAGGAAGCGCATTTCTTGGTTACCGCATGGGAATGAGTGACAAAGCCTTTATCGGTGCTGAACTAGATCTACAAAATGGCTATACAAGCAAAGGTAGAACTGATGCTTCTTCACGTAACGGATATGAAACATCAGCTCAAAAAATCAAAGCATCATGGGCATGGGGCGGAAGTCTTCTTTTGGGTTACCACTTAAATAAGAGCGCTTATGTTGCCTTGCGTGCTGGTTTTGAGAGTCGCCAATTTAAAGTAACGCCAAACCTCGGTATGAGTAACTTTGCCGCACCCCTAACAACAAACGGAAATGCAAAAAATGTGCGTAAATTCAATCACACATCATTTGTTCCAGGGATTTTACTTGGCATGCCTTTGAGCGATTGCTGGGAAATATCTGGAGATTATCGTTGGACAATGGGTTCTAAAAAAAGTTCTGGTAAAAATACTGTATCAGACATTCGTTGGACTCATACACCAAAATCAAACACATTCATGGTTCGCGCTTCTTACAAATTTCTTAGTAAATAATTAACGATATTTTGTTATAAAGTTAATTATTCTTAATTATACGGAGATAAACATGAAAGTATTAAATAAAGTGGCACTACTTGCTGCGGTTGCTGTTATTACAACAGGCATGCCGGTTCAGGCAAACAAAGCAAGGGCAATGGCAATTGCCGCAGAAAGAGCAGCAGCACTAAAAGCTGCAGAAGCAGAAGCTGCAGCAGTTGTTGCGGCACCGGTTGCAGAGGCACCTGTTGCAGAGACACCTGTTGCAGCACCGGTTGCAGAGACACCTGTTGCGGCGCCTGCGCCTACACCAGTTGGAAAGACGAACATTGCGCAAGTTGCAACATATAAGTCTGGATCATCGGTCAAGCCACTGTTCTACAAGAATGCTGCGGGAACTATAGCAGCGGTTTCAACAACAAAGTTGGCAAAGTCAGATGTTATATCTACAAGCTATGGTGAAGGTTTGGAAGTTGTAAAACGTTACACAACATCAGTTTGGTTTAGAGATCCAAAAAATAGTAAGTGTTACCGAATCAACATGCCAGTACCAGGTCTTTCAACGGGAGATAAAGTTGCTCTTATCGGGGGTGGTAGTGACAAAACTGGTTACAGCATGGTGAATCAGGGAACATTACCAACAGGATGTGTAACAGCGTCAAGTAAAGGTACAGCAAATTTGAGCTTCCCAGTAGTAGCAGTTCTTAAATAATCGCTAACTTACAACATACTTTTAAAAACCACCCCAACATGGGGTGGTTTTTTTTATGCACTGAATATGTTTGGTATGAGAGAACCTTTGTCGGGGCGTTGTTTTCTATGGTATACTTGTGATTATTTTAGGGATAAATAAATGACTGTACGAATGGCGTCGGTGTTGCTTGCATTTTTAAGTGTTCATCCAGTGATGGCTGAGGACGTTCAGGACTCCTCTCAAGAGATCTCTCATGAGGAAACGCAACAGAAATCAGAGAGTACCACCGCAGAAGAAGGTGAAGCATCAGTTGTTCCGAATGATCCTACTCCTGATGCAACGACGAGTGACGAACCCGTCACAACTGAGGAAGAATCAGAAGCCGAGACTGAAACGTCCACCGACACTCGATCTAAAGACTCAGCTGAACCTGCGGCTAAATCATCAAAGGCAATCAAAAAACCAGCGGGTCACAATCCTACGTGGCAGTCAAATGATGCGAATCTGCACGTAATCACCAAAGATGGTGACATTGT
>CAYGTJ010000156.1:0-2698 GCA_964352755.1 uncultured Alphaproteobacteria bacterium | reverse complement strand
GTTGAAACCGGGTCATCAGTGCGGCCAGGGGAAACGCTTGGTACCGTTCTTGAAACCAACCCTATTAAAGTCATGGTCATGGCCACAGAAAAAGATCTGAAGGCTATAGCACTTGGGAATTCAGCGAAAGTTTTCACACGAGATGATCAATCCTTTCAAGGAAAAGTGACGTTTATCGCGAGTGCCTCTGAACCGCAAACGCGCATGTTCAAAGTTGAGGTTGATGTAGATAATCCTGGAAATGAAATACGAATTGGGGCGCCCGTTGGCGTTGATATCAAGGGCATTCGTCGTAAGGTCTATCGTTTGTCACCTGCGTACTTGTCTTACAGTGATTCCGGTGATCTCGGGGTTAAGATACTCGTTGGCCAAAATAAGGCCATGTTTGTGAAAATTCAGATCGTTAGCCATATGCAAAATGGTATTGTGGTGGAAGGGCTTCCCGATGAAATTCGTCTAATCACAGATGGGCATGAGTATGTTCTTTCTGGCGTTGAGGTTAATCCCGCAACGCGTGGGAATTAGCTTATGGGTGGATTTATTCAGGCATGCTTTACGTATTATCGCACGGTGCTTGCTGTTCTTGTGTTCTTCTTGCTTTTTGGTATGCATGCTTTTGTGACGATGCCCAAAGAATCTGCACCAGATGTGCGTATCCCGATTATTTCTGTAGACGTGCGGTACGAGGGTATTTCGCCCCGTGATAGTGAACGTTTATTGCTTCGTCCCCTTGAGCAAAAATTACGCAGTCTTGAAGGTATAAAACAACTAAAGGGCTATGCCTTTGAAGGCGGTGGCAGTGTTGTAATGGAATTTGTGGCGGGTTTTGATTCAGATAAGGCATTGCGCGATGCCCGGGATAAAATCGATGATGTGGTTCCGGATTTACCTGCGGATGCGGATAAACCAACAGTGAACGAAATTAACGTCAGCTTATTTCCAATTCTCGTCATCAATCTTTATGGCCAAGTGCCACGCCGCACGCTCTATGAAAAAGCCCAAGAATTACAGGATGCGATTGAGGGTGAAGTTCCATCTGTGCTTGAGGCAAACATTCGCGGTGATCAAGAGCGTATGGTTGAGGTTCTTGTCGATCCCGTGGCTCTGGAGGGATATAAAATCTCGCCGTTTGAAGTTTTTCAAATCATGTCTCGTAATAATAAGCTCGTTCCTGCGGGGTTTCTTGATACCGGTAAGGGGCGCATTGGTATTAAGGTTCCTGGATTAATTGAAAACATTGAGCAGCTTCTCAATATGCCAATCATTCATGATTCTCGCGGTGTTGTGCGCCTCAAGGACGTGGCAGAGGTGCGTGATGCTTTTAAGGATCCAGATGGATTTGCCCGCAGCAATGGTAAAGATGCGGTAACCATAGAGGTTTCAAAACGCACAGGTGAAAACATTCTGGATACAGTGGCGCAAGTGAAATCAGTTGTGCAGCGGGTGACAAAAAAATGGCCTGAAAGTTTGCAGGTAAGTTTTACTCAGGATGAGTCTAAGAATGTTCAGGACTTACTCAGTGACCTTCAAAACAACGTGATTGCTGCGCTTATTTTAGTGATTGCTGTGATGGTGTTAACGCTTGGGCCTCAATCATCATTGCTTGTTGGGATTGCGGTGCCGGGATCATTTCTGATGGGTGTGTTCGTGATTTATCTGATGGGGCATACACTTAATATTGTGGTTCTGTTTAGTTTGATCCTCTCCGTTGGGATTTTGGTTGATGGTGCCATTATTGTCGTTGAGTATGCCGATCGTAAGATATCCGAGGGGCTTTCGTATGCGGATGCTTATCGTGTGGCAGCAACGCGTATGTTTTGGCCGGTGTTTAGCTCAACCATTACGGTGCTTGTTGTGTTTTTCCCGCTTATGTTTTGGCCAGGGTTTGTTGGGCAATTTATGAAGTTCTTACCCATAACCTTGATTGCAGTGTTAAGTGCCTCACTGTTGATGGCAATCATTTTTGTGCCAACGATTGGCTCACTTATGCATCATGTTGGTTTTCATCCATCGATGAAAAATGCTGCTTCAATTAACGCGTTAGAAAAGGGAGACTTAACCAAGGCCGATAAACTCACGAAGTGGTATGTGAAAACACTTAATAAAGCCCTTGATAGACCCTGGCAGACCATAGGTTACGGGGTGTTGAGTTTATTTATTGTTGTAAGTGTTTACGGACGCTTTGGAAAAGGAGTTGAGTTCTTTCCTGTGATTGAGCCAGATCAGGTCGTGGTAAAGGTAAAAGCACGTGGGAATTATTCAGTGAATGAACAAGATGCGATTGTTCGTAAAATTGAGGCAAAGATCTTTAAGTATCGCAAAGATATAGACACAATCTATGCGAACACAAGTCTGCGACCTAGCGGGAAGAAAAAAGGATCGAGCAAACCTCAACAGATAACAGCCGATACGATTGGACTGATTACACTCGAACTCGCGGATTGGAAGCACCGCCGACGGGCAGATGAAATTGTTGCAAGTCTTAACGATGAATTTAAGGATCTTGCTGGAGTCGAGGTTGAAATCGAGAAAGAGAAAAAAGGCCCCCCCACAGGAAAGCCAATCCAAATCCAGGTTTCAAGCGAGATCCCCGATGCAATGGATTCTGTCATTCAGGCGATTAAAGCCCATCTTGTGAAACATTCTGCGCTTACCAACTATAGTGATAATTTACCTTTGCCGGGGTATGACTGGGGGG
>CAYGTJ010000155.1:0-2739 GCA_964352755.1 uncultured Alphaproteobacteria bacterium | reverse complement strand
TTCGTTGTATTTGCTTCAGCAGTATAAAGAATTATCCGATCAGGAGGCCGCACGTTATCGTTCATGTGAACGAATGCTGCGTGATGGCCGTTGCAAAACGCAACCCACTTGGCCACCAGAGGTAATGACATTTGCGGATGCGCTAAAGGCTGCACGTGCAAAATTATGTGCAGGTGAGCATCACATTTACGACTTGGTCGCGCTGCATAAGTCATTGTGCGCGTCCATTTTTACAGCACAACACCATATAAATAAGGTGTGGGATTTATTGCGCGATACCGGTGGCGGTACATTTAGGTGCAGTTTGCCTGATTATGAAACCCTTTTTCAAGCCCTTATGCATGCAGAAACGGCTCGCACGAAAAATGACAATGTACACCCGCGGGTGCAAATTCTAGGGCCTCTTGAGGCACGGGGTATGCAAAGCGATGTCGTCATCTTGGGGAGCCTCGTACAGGGTGATTGGCCGCGCAGCATTCCATCGGATCCGTGGATGTCTCGCGCCATGCGACGGGACGTGGGGTTAAGTCCGCTTGAACAACGTATGGGATTATCGTGCCACGATTTTGTGTCCGCATTAAGTAACCCCCATGTATATTTAACCCGCAGTCTCCGGGTGAATGGGCGTGAGCAAATACCAACACCCTGGTGGACGCGATGTGCTGCTTTTTTCAGTGCACACGATAACACCCAGAAATGGACATCACTGGGGCGATTGGCGTTTGATAACGTAACGATTCCGTGTGTTGTTAAACGCCCGGAACCCATTCCTGATATTGCCCTACGCCCGCGACGTTTTTCCGCAAGTGATATGGGGACACTCGTGACAGATCCTTACAGTATATTTGCAAAAAAGATACTTGATGTTCGCGCACTTGATCCGCGTGAAAAGTCTGCAGATGCCGCATTACGCGGGACGGTTCTGCACCGGGTGCTTGAAATCAGCATGAACCATTTCCAGGCGACACGGGTTGTTCCCACCCGTGAGGCATTGGGCATTTGGTTGGTTCAGGCCTGTGCCGAAGAAAATGTCGATAGCAACCATCGCCATGCCTGGGCGCCACGTTTCGAGGTGATTTTTAGCTGGTTTATTGCACACGTAACGGCGCATCCTCCGGTTCAGACGTTTTGCGAAGTATGGGGCGAGTGGACACTCCCAAATGGTCACACAATCTTTGCAAAAGCAGATCGCATCGATGTGGATGCCTATGGGGGACTGCTCGTGATTGATTTTTATACGGGTGGTGTTCCATCGCGCACGAATGTAGAGCAAGGATTTGCCCCCCAACTCCTGGTGGAGGGATTAATCGCAAAACATGGTGGGTTCGAGGGGGTTCCTGCTGGTTGCGTGGAATCTCTTCAGTATTGGTCATTAACGGGTGGACAAACGAATGGCCAGATCACGCGTTTTGATACCGCTATTGGTGATCTTCTGGCGGATGCAGAGACCGGAATGATGGCGCTTTTCAAGCACTATGAGAACAGTGAATCGGCATATCCGTCGTGCCCGCATGAGAGGCACTCCCCGCGTTATAACGATTATGAAGTCCTGGCGCGACGAAGTGAGTGGCTCGCATGACCTTAACTCCACAGACACATAACGCACCTGGTGTTTCTAAGGTGACATCGTCCCAAACCCCAGGCGATCACGCAACCCTTTTGCAAACCCGTGCATCAGACCCTCAGACCAGTGCGTGGGTGGCTGCATCCGCGGGGAGTGGAAAAACAAAAGTGCTGATTGATCGGTTGGTGCGTCTTTTGTTAGCGGGTGCGGAGCCAGGGCGTATTGTTTGTTTGACGTATACAAATGCGGCGGCGGCTGAAATGACAAATCGCCTCTATGCCCGTTTAAATACATTTGCCAGTGCAGATGAAAAAACCCTGAGGTCGCAACTTGAAACCCTGAATGGTTCAATGCCTTCTCACGATGAGATGCATCGCGCCCGCACCCTCTTGGGTACGGTGTTAGATGCGCCCTCAGGGATTCGTATTGATACGATTCATGGGTTTTCGCAAATGGTTCTGCAGCGTTTTCCCCTTGAGGCAGGGCTTGCCCCCGGTTTTGATGTGGCCGATGAACACACCAGTCGCACCCTTATGAGTCAGGCAATTCACCAGTTGTTGCATGCCGATGATCCTGCCACGCAAAATGTGCTCACGTATCTATTTCAAGAATTTCCTGCTGAAACCGTAGAAGATTCCGTGCGTGATTTAATGGGGTTGAAATGGCGGCATTGGTTGCATCAGCTCACAGATGTCGCACCCCCCGATGCAGAATCAGAGATAAGTGTCGAGGCAATCATTGAAATACGTGCATTGGTGGCAAATTTGGTGGTTCTATGTGCGGATGCGGTTGAATCGGATAAATTTATTGGTGTGTGTGCTGATCTGATTGAGCGCGTCAACGACGTCCATGAATTTTTCCATGAGTTATGTGCACGCATTTATACAAAATCTGGTGTACTGCGGAAAAAATTTCTCATCAAGGCAACTGAGCGTCGTTTTCCTGAGTCCGCATCACTTCTGGAACAAATAACAGCACGTGCAGAGGAAATCCAGGAACAGATCAAGGAAAAACGCGCCCAAAGAATTGCAAAATCCTATACATTTTTAGCAAAGCGCGCCGCAGAATTATATACGGATTTCAAGCGCCACGATGGGGTGCTTGATTATGACGACTTGATTTTTCACACGGTGGGTCTTTTTACAAACAGTGCGATGGCCTCATGGGTGTTGTAT
>CAYGTJ010000154.1:0-2780 GCA_964352755.1 uncultured Alphaproteobacteria bacterium | reverse complement strand
ATGTGATGGTCTTACTCGGAGCACTTTCATCACTCACGCAAGAGATGCAGCGTGGAGATTACAGCCGTGATCTCTGGAGGGAGCGGGGGATAAAGATGATTAATTCGGACAATGAAAAAATAACATTGCGCAATGAGTAGCATTTCATTTAAGGGATTGTTGAAAGAGCTTTACTTTGGAAAAAATAAACAAGTTTCTCAAAACAAAAGTGCGTGTTAGTAAATAAAAAATTATCGTGCTATAAAAAAGTTATGTAAAAAAAAGAGTTTATTTGATATGTAGGCACAATTTTAAGTAGGAATTTACGTGTGAAAACGATCCAACTGAACTACCATATTCTGTGGTCGGCAGTTCTTGTAACTGGTCACGGATGATTGAACGTCTGATCGAGTAGCATTAACAATGCCTTTAGGCGATTCAACAGGATCAAAGTAGAGCTCAAATTTTGCCTATGTTTATAATCCTCAATATATGCATAATGAATATTATCTTAAAACGGAGAAATATTTGTGCTTTTGATAGTTAAATAAGAATTGAGAACAGCCTCCTCCCCACGTCCAGAAACACAGTGAAAGCGAAGCCTTAAAGGAGTGTAGTTAGTCTTCTTTGAGGTGGCCATCACCGAGAAGTAGAGCAGTGTCGGCCGCAGTCGCTCCCTCATCGTCGTCATCGCTTTGGTAATCAGCGCCATGCGCGGAAGCTGCCGAAAGAGTGGTCTCATCACTGACGCGCCGCAATGCCAATCGTGCGTGAAATTCCTTAAGATCGCGAATCCGTGCCATAATACGGTCTTCCGCAGAGGGGAGAACACTTCTCCCCAAAAGGCGTGACACAAGATCCCAGCGCCGATCAAGCTTGTGCATCATTGGAGGGCGCTCCGAAATTCTATAGGAAATATCTCTTGAGCCAGGCACTCTATCTTTGCCATAAGTTTTTCTGGATATAGCTCGGGTTCCCTCTTTTAAATCACCCAGAAGCCCCTCCTCAAAAGGCGTTCCATGTAGCTCGGACAACCCGAATAAAACGCCGCGGGCTTCTCTGGAGTATAAGGCATCGCCCAAGCATAGCCAAGGAAGAGCTTTTTCAAGCAACGTTGCCGCACTTTCGGGCGCAGTCCCGCGGGTAGACACATATCGCTCGTAAAGACCTGTTCCCACATGTGTGGCAAAACGAGCAACGCGCCACAACTCGTCATCCTCTGGCAAGACACGAGCCTGAAAAACGGTATCACAGCCAAACTCGTCCGCAAGACGTACAAGTCCCGGGTACCTCGCCACATTTTCCTCAATGGTTTGCCCACTTACATAATGTGGAGCGTCGGAAATACTGGAGGCACTTATTCCCTGCAAAAGGAGCATAAACACCAATAAAAGATTACGAACGCAAATCATGACCAAACTCCATTGTCAAACCGTAACACAAATAACGTATTTTCCCAATACGGCATTTTAAGGCCGAACCAAAGCGTCAACGTCATCCACAAGAATACCACTTAATCCATAGGCCGGCTCTTCGCGTGGACGTCGGCATCCTACGCATTTTGTATGACTGTGCAGGTAAAAATTGTTCGCTACTTCACGCGCATAGCGAGAAATGCGCATGCGCCAGAATTCCCGCCGTGCCTCACGATCGGGAAGTTCCCACAGATTGTTTTTTTCCTTAAGCGTTAAGTAAGCAGCGATCATCCCAGAATGGCTCAATATAAGGTCATCTGGCATGTCCCGAGGGAGCGTATAACCACACATCCTTCCTTCGACAAGCGTTGCCGCTACAAATCCGCACGTAACGCCAACACCCAGCCCTAGCAGCTGCACAAATCCCACCGTTTGTGTGGGAACGGGATCAACTTTCGTAATCACTGTCGCATTTCCAGAAGTACTTGTTACTGAAAAGGGATCAGCAAATTTGTCCCAGGCATCAATAAGACTCATGGCAAAGCCCCCGATTGCGCCGGCCGTTCCAAATGCCCTTGAGATGATGAGGGGTGGGCGATACCCCCGTAGATTTTCCGCGAGCATGTACTTCAAATCAACATGGGTATCTTTATACATTTGGGGGATTCCAGGAAGATATGGAGTATTTACTTCTAACAACTCCGCAACCGCCTCAACGGTGATTGATGCAGGATCAGGATGAACACGGACATACTCACTGATAAATCGCTGGGGATTGACAACATGATCATAACGGTCCTGTGTTGGGGGACGTTCTAAAGCCGGTATAGTATCAGGTGTTAGTAGGGCAGCATTTGCACGTGGGTAGTAGCCCTCACCACTTGTGCGCAAAAGGGCGAGCGGATCAAAATCTCCTTCCATGGGGCACACCCCGAGTTGGGCAAACTTGCCTAGAAAATAGCAAGATAAAGCATTTCCTTCCCGTTTCATGAGTTCCCGCACGGGATGATGCCAAAAGGAACCTCGTAGAACCATTCGTCCATCTTCATCAAGGGGGGGAAGGTCGGGGTTATTCACCAATGATGATAAATCTTTGTCACGAATGTCTTTGTCCAGCACATCTTGAACATATGTACGCAAAACATTGTCTTCAGGAATGAGTCCCTTGTGCGTATTCCAAGCCGTTTCAAATTCATAAGCCTGACCACGAAGAGCTTCCGGCAAATGATGGTAGCGACCAGGCGTGGCATGAATGCTATCCATGGCAACCAACAGAGCAATAAAAGCAAGAAATACACGCATTATCAGAAAAAATAAATTTAATTATTTCATATACCAAATCTTTCGAACTGACAATATTATGGCAAGATTTGTCGGGGGGGGCAG
>CAYGTJ010000153.1:0-2819 GCA_964352755.1 uncultured Alphaproteobacteria bacterium | reverse complement strand
TTAATCGTAATCTATTACGTAGGGTCGAAGAACTTGAGCTTTCTGTGCGTTCAGCTAACTGTTTGAAGAACGAAAACATTGTTTATATCGGCGATCTTGTTCAAAAAACAGAACAGGAAATGTTAAAAACACCTAACTTTGGTCGTAAGTCTTTAAATGAAATTAAAGCCGTTCTGACAGAAATGGGCTTAGACTTAGGGATGAATATACCTGACTGGCCACCTGAAGATGTAGATGCGTTAACTAAGAAAATCGAAGAACCATTCTAAGTATAAAGGAAATTAATTATGCGTCATAAAATAGCAGGACGTAAGCTAAATAGAACGACTTCTCACCGTAAAGCGCTTTTACGTAATATGGCCAGTTCTCTTGTTAAGTTTGAGCAAATTCAAACAACTTTGCCAAAAGCTAAAGAGTTGCGACCATATATTGAAAAGCTCATCACAAAGGCGCGCAAAGGTACACTTGCCGCACGTCGTGAATTGTTAACGAGTGTTCAAAACACAGGTCTTGTTTCAAAAATGATGGATACACTTGCTACACGTTATAAGTCACGCCCTGGTGGTTATGTTCGTATTATTCGTAATGGTTTTCGTTATGGTGACAATGCGCCTATGGCTTATATCGAGTTTGTTGATCGCGACCTTGAAGCAAAGCCAACTCAACCTAAAGTAGAGTCTGAAATTGAGTCAGGTGTTTCTCCTGAACTGGCTGAGGCTTCAATGGCGCTTCCAAAATCTTCTTAGCAAAAGCTAATAATGAATTTTGTACTGTTAAGGCGGGGAGGGTACTCTCCGCTTTTTTTGTGCTGCTAATGCGCTTATGAGTTGCTTGAGTGTGATCGGGTTAAGGGTTTCGAAGGCCCTGAGGCTCTGGCTTAGAGATACTTATTAAGTTATTGAGGATACAGTGATGCTCGTACTTTTTAACAGGCATTGGTTAAAACATGCCGTACATATTTATCACTTCTTTTGTAAGCTCGTTACGTACCTCTTCTTAGCTAAATGAGGGCGCGCGGGTAATTAGGTTGGCGTGAAGCCCCAAGCCCCAGGTCCCAAGAAGGTGAAAGATTATATCCAGATGATAACGGACAATAAAAAACGTCCATCGTGACGATGGACGTTTAAAATAAGCAGATAATTTTATTCTATTTAAGTTTCGACTCTTTATACATTACATGTTTGCGAACAATAGGGTCATATTTGCGCACATTCATTTTTTCTGGTTTCGTGCGTGGGTTTTTGAAAGCCACATAGAAGTGTCCTGTTTTTGCACTACTTACGAGTCGAATGCCGATTGCAACAGCTTTAGCCATGATATAATCCTCTAAATTTGCTTTGTTTATGTCTTGTTGCTAGCCCTTTGTCAACTAATAAAAGGCTTGTTCCGTGGTTATAAACTAGTAAAATGCTAGAAAACTTTATCATAAACCTTGAAGAGGATATAAGGATGCAGATTACGTTTGGAAGTGACCCAGGAACACTCAGTGACTCCGTGGTGGTTGGGGTTTATCAAGGTAAGGTATTGACCCCCGCTGCAGAAGAACTCGATCAACAAGCTGCGGGCGTTATTACGAAAACGCTTAAGCTTAATCATTTTAAGGGCGCACTTGGGGAGGTTTTTGCAATCCCCTCACCAGCGGGATTAGATGGCGTTTCTCGAGTCATTTTAATGGGTTTGGGGCGCATTGATAAGCTTTCCCCCACACAGTGCCAAAAGGCAGGGGCGGCGGTTCAAACCGTCTTGTCACGCACACCCGATAGTCATGTTACCTTTTTTGCAGATGCCTGTGAGAAAGGAAATATGCGTTCTGCAGATGTTGCTGTTCACTTGGCTGTTGGTGTTTCGCTCAAGAATTGGCGATTCGATACCTATAAAACAAAAACATCCACGGATGAGCTTTCACATCTTGTGTCTGCGAAGGTTGTAACGAGTGAGCCAGATGAGGCCTCTGATCAATTTAGTGTGGAGTCTGCGGTTATTGAGGGTGTTAAACTAACACGAACTCTTGTGAGTGAACCACCAAATACGCTCTATCCAGAGGCAATGACAGCAAAAATTCTTGAGCTTAAAAAGCTAGGTCTTGAAATCGAAGTTCTGGGTGAAAAAGCCATGCGAAAGCTTGGCATGCATACGCTTCTCAGTGTTGCTGAAGGAAGTGTGAAAGAGCCACAGTTGATCATTATTGAATGGCGTGGTGCGGCTGACCCCATTGAAAAACCAAATGCGATTGTTGGTAAGGGTGAGACGTATGATTCAGGTGGGTTAAGTCTGAAGCCACCCAAGGCCATGGAGTCTATGAAGTACGACATGGCGGGTTCAGCAACAGTTGCAGGGCTCATGCGTGCGTTAGCCGGGCGTAATGCACCAATTAATGCTGTTGGTGTTCTTGGCATGGTCGAAAATATGCCATCAGGCCATGCGCTTCGTCCGGGGGACATTGTTACGTCGATGTCAGGGCAAACCATTGAGGTTTTGAACACAGACGCTGAGGGACGCCTCGTGTTGGCTGATGCGCTGTGGTATACCCAAGAGCGCTTCAAGCCCCACACCATGATTGACTTAGCGACACTAACGGGGGCGATCGTTGTCGCCCTTGGTCATGAGCAAGCTGGGCTTTTCAGTAACAATGATGTTCTTGCAGATAACTTGCGTAAGGCATCAGAGGCTGTGGATGAACTTGTGTGGCGCCTCCCTATGGGTGATGCGTATGATAAGGATATGGATTCTGACATTGCACAAATCTGCAACATTCAAAAAACAGCGCGAGCCGCAGCCAGAAATACACCCGCACAAATTTAGCAACGATAAGTCAATGA
>CAYGTJ010000152.1:0-2837 GCA_964352755.1 uncultured Alphaproteobacteria bacterium | reverse complement strand
TTGTCTCAGCGGTTGCCTGAGCAGATTCAGCGGTAGCTTGTGCCGCAGCCGCGGCCGTTGCCGCCGTCTCAGCGGTAGCTTTATCGGCAAGGGCTGTGTCTCTGGCAGTTACCACAGATGTGGCTCCAGCCAGGGCATCAGCGCCTTCCCCAAGGGCGGTTAATACTGCGGCGGCGCGTGTTTGTAGAGACCCTGAGCTTCCGCCGAGGATGGCTTCAACGCCAGTGATACGGGTGCGGATTGTGGCTCCTGTATCGTGGATGCTATCCATGACGGTGCCGACATCGGTGTACAATTGTATTCCCGATCCTGTGCCCACAAGGGATCGTGTATTATTGACGGCCGTTTCCGCATCGGCTGCAGAAGAACGAACGGATGTACGTATGGCTAAAAGGCTTGCGGAGGCCTCGTCACCGACGAGTTCGCCGCCGCCGGCAAGAGCGGCATCGCGTGCTGCAACAACCGCGGATGCTCCGGCATAAAGGTTTGCGCCCTCTCCGAGGGTTGAGAGAACCCGGGCAATATCACTAGCGAGAGTTGTTGATGAGCCGCGATCGCTTGCCCCGACAACGTTGAGTCTTAGGCTTGAAACGCCGGTGTGTGTGTCTGTTCCTGATCCGATTCCTAGGAGTGTGTGCACGTCATCCACGGCTTCTTCGGCGGTTGCAGCCTCTGGTTCGACGAGCCCGAGGATGTTCGCGAGGCTGGTTTCGGCGGTAGATTGCGCGGCAAGAGCCGCATCGCGTGCAGTTACCACAGCGGTTGCCCCGGCTAAGGCATTGGCGCCTTCCCCAAGTTGCGTGAGAACAGCATCAGCACGTTCTTGGAGGGTTCCTGTTCCCCCTAAGATAGATTCAACGCCACTAATGCGTAATCTGAGCGTTGATCCTGAGCTGTGTATGAGCCCCATCAGGGTTTCCATATCCGTGTATACAGCTGTTCCGCTGGGGGTGTCCATAAGTGTGATCAGGCCATTAATGCGTGCTTCGACAGAGCCCGTGCTGCCTAGAAGTGTTATTACATTTGTTATGCGGTCGCGGAATGTGTCTCCTGTTGTGTGAAGTAAGTCCATCACGGTTTCAAGATCGGGATAGAGTTCATCGCTGTCGGCTGTTCCAACGAGGACGCGAACAGCGGCAACACGCGTTGCCATGAGTAGATCGTCAGGTTTTACAAGATCGGTGATTGCTAGTTCTTGACCCAATTCAGACATGAGGCCTAATTGCGCATCTGCAGGAATGCTGACGGTGGCTTGGCGCTGTGTTTGTGAGTCGGAATATTGAAAAAGAAGAACGGTTGTTACATCTGTTGAATGAAGAGGGGGTGTTAACAACACCAGCAGAAGGAGACAGAAAGCCTTGATAGCCCTTAAAATCATTTAACATCAGAGTTCAACTATGATAATTTTAGTTTGTATTTAGTTAAAAATGTATTTACTGGCCGCACCTTTATGAAGAAATATATTCTATTTTTGTTGATTCTTTGTGTGCCCGTCCAATCCTCGCGCTTTGAAGGTGTTCATGCAGGTGTTTCTGTGGGGTATTATACGTTTGGCAGTACTGTTGATGTTTATGGGCCTGAGATGAATGCTAAACCTCAAGTGATTAAGCGACAGGATGTTAATCATGAGATGTCCGGTTTTCAGGGACTGATTTCTCTGGCGTATCTTAAGCATGTTTCGGCAAAATATCTAATAGGGGTTGATGCGCGTTGGGGGTTAATCACCGGAAAGAAAACAATTAATCTTGCCTGGCGAACCTGGCCTAATACGTATAAAATTACCCTCGGTGATCAGCGTCTTTCAACGGTTGGTCTGACGCTTGGGCGTATCTATGATAAATTTCTTATGTTTTCGGTCAAGTTAGGTGGTGTGTATCGTTCGTATAATATTCGTTATCATATTAATAATCCGAATATTGGTAAGACCCCGGGAGCCGTCAAAACAAATGGTCATGGGATTGGGATTCTTGCCGGTGTTGGGGCTCTGCATTCTGTGAGTCAAGATTGGTCGCTAGGTCTTGATTATTCCTATCATCACTATTTGGGACGAAAAAAATCAGTGATCGAAAGTCGCGACTTTAAAGTAGCTGGGATTTATCGGGATTTTCGTATTAGACCAAGCAGGAATCATTCGATTTCATTTACGTTGCGCCGCAAAATTCTGTGAATTGGTTGGGTGGGTGTATAAAATACTCTCAATTAGTTCTTTTGATGGGGGCCTTTAACGAGGCCTGCGACGATTCCATGAAGCGTGCGGACTTCTTGATCCGAGAGATTGCAACGTAAAAACATGTTACGGATGTGGCGAACCATGACCTCACGTTTGCCCGGAATGCGCAGGAACCCACTATGATCAAGTTCACGTTCTATGTGCTCGAAAAAATACGCAATATCTTTTTTTGAGGCAGGAAACGTGTTTGCGTAGTCTAACGGAATGTTTTCAGGTGGGGATTGCGCGGTGTTAAAGTAGGTCGAGGCAATGAGCGTTACAGCCTGAGCAAGGTTCAGTGATGAAAACTTTTCCCAGGTGGGAATTTGAACTAATGTATCGACGTACGATAAATCTGTGTTGGTGAGGCCTGATTTTTCTCTGCCAAAAAGGATGCCGACCTTTTCATTATTTTGAATGCGTGCATAGGCATTTATCATGGCCTCAGGGGTGTGCATTAATGGCTTTGTCATATCGCGAACCCGATCAGAGGTTCCGTACACGGTGTTCAGATCGTGAAGAGCCGCAGGTATATCAGGATAAATTGTTGCTTTTTCAAGAAGGAGTTCTGCCCCGGCGGAGGCACCGCGAGCCTGTTTATTGAGATGATCGGCCAAGGGTGCCACTA
>CAYGTJ010000151.1:0-2868 GCA_964352755.1 uncultured Alphaproteobacteria bacterium | reverse complement strand
GGATGCGTTGTTGCATCACTTGGAACGCAACACCGGCGCGTTTAACCTCTTCTGCGCCCTCGGGTTTGAAATTGAACGAGTCATCACCACGCCCAAAGCGGTAGGCTGCATCGGCTAAGCGGCGCATGGGGCGAACTTGGTTGCGCATAAAAATGGCTGCTGCGAGAAAGAAAAGGAGTGGTGTAAAAAATGACCACATCAAAAACACAGGTGTTGTGAGCGGGGAAAGATACTTACGCGGGGTACGAAGCCGCAGCCAGTCAGATTGACGCTTAATGATAACGTTAATGTATCCTTTGTGCACACCAATTTTAAAGGGACGATCAAGTGACGTGCGTAGCGATTTCCCCATATACTGGCGGACAATTTTGTCTTTGCGTATTTTTAAGGAAGGCTTTGCCGTAAGAATGCGCGATTCAATGCCAAAACGCTTGGCAATTTGGACGCCGTGTTGAGGGGTTGTGTCATAGGCCTCGGCAACGGTGACAAATTGTTGCGCCATGCGTGACCCAAGGTGGCGTGTGACCCAAGTCCAGTGACGATCGTAAAAAACGGTTGTTGTCACAATTTGAACCAAAACTAACGGTGTGAGCAAAATAAGAACAGAGCGGCCAAACATCGTTTTGGGCAAAAAAACCTTGAGGGCGCGAAAGGGTTGTAACATTTGGTTTCCTTATTCTGTGGTTAGGATTTGAGAGCGTATCCCTTGTGGCGCTCTGTCACAAGGTGTCGGGGGTTTTTTGGATTATCTTCAATTTTTTGCCGCAGACGTGCAATTTGCACATCAATTGTTCGTGGTGAGAGGTTAACCCCCATGTGTGCAGCCAATTTGTCGCGCGTAAGAGGTTCGCCAATGTGATCAATTAAGACGGCTAACAAATCACGATCAATGGTGGTGAGTGAAATAGGTGCCTTGCCCTTCGTCAGTGTTAATTGGGTGCGATCAAAAACGAAATCACCAAAGTGGACATCGTTTTTTTGATTTTTACGGCTATGCTTGAGTAAGTTACGTATCCGCAAGAGCAATTCTTCCGGAGCGAATGGCTTGCCTAGATAGTCGTCGGCACCTGTTTGTAAGCCTGCAATGCGATGTTCAGTCTCACTGCGAGCGGTGAGCATGATTATGGGGAGGCTTCGGAGGTATTCAGGGGCATCCGTTCGCATCCATGCTAATAGTTCTAACCCAGTTTCGTTGGGCATCATCACATCAAAGAGCCCAAGATGAGGTATGTTTTTGGTCAAGGTGAGGTAGGCGCGTGCATCCATTGCATTTGCCATAGACACAACATCAAAACCCTGGGATTGCAGATATTCGTTAAGAAGCGCGCGTAGGCGCACATCGTCATCAACAATAAGAATTGTGTGTTGAGCTTGAGTCATGCGCCTGATTATAGTATGAATTTGATTAAACTCCCAGTATATTTACATGGTGATTTACGGTGTGAGCAAGAGAGATAAACGATAGGAACGCGAATGACGACACCTTCTGTGTATGATGTGATTATTGTGGGCGCGGGCCCCGGTGGGTATGTGGCCGCCATTCGTGCAGCTCAACGTAAACTGAAGGTTGCGTTGGTTGAGGCTGAAGATCTCGGTGGTGTTTGTCTAAACTGGGGATGTATCCCAACAAAAGCCCTTTTAAAAACAGCAGAGCTTTATCGCCACATTAATCACGCCAGTGATTTTGGTCTGAACGTCACTAGTATGAAGGTGGATTGGAAAACAGTGATTTCACGCTCGCGCGATGTTTCTGGCCAACTCACCAAAGGAATTGCGGGGCTTATGAAAAAGCACGCGATTACGGTTGTGAAGGGCTGGGGGAAACTGGCAGGAAAAAACAGTGATCTATTTAAGGTTACAGTTCAAGATGGCGAACGTGAATCAACCCTTAGTGCAAAAAATGTGATCTTGGCAACGGGTGCAAAGGCACGATCACTTCCCCATATTCACCCCGATGGGAAGGCTATTTGGACTGCCCGTGAGGCAATGACCGCCGATAAAAAGCCGGAATCTCTGTTGGTCGTCGGCAGTGGCGCAATTGGTATCGAGTTTGCAAGTTTTTATAACACATTCGGCACAAAGGTAACCGTTGTTGAGATCCAAGATCGTATTTTGCCTGTTGAAGATGCAGAAATTTCAACCTTGATGCAAAAATCACTCACAAAACAAGGTATGAATATCTTGACGAAAACCACTGTTGATCGGGTGAATGTTAAGGGTAATAAGGTAGAGGCGGTATTTAAGGATGTTTCTGGAAAAGAAACGACACATAAATTTGATAAGGTTTTGCTCGCCGTTGGTATTGAAGGAAATACAAAAGACATCGGTATCGAGTCAACCAAGGCCGTGGTTGTGCGTACACAGATTGTCACGAATGCACATTTGGAAACCGCAGAGCCTCACCTTTATGCGATTGGTGATGTAACGGGTGCTCCTTGGCTTGCGCACAAAGCCAGTCATGAAGCCATTATAGCGGTGGATCATATTGCGGGTGATCATACACATGTTCTTGATAAATCGTGTGTTCCCGGGTGTACCTATAGCTATCCTCAGGTGGCCAGTGTGGGAATGACCGAAGCACAGGCCAAAGAATCAGGTGCCACTCTCAAAATTGGCCGTTTTCCTTTTTTGGGGAATGGAAAGGCCTTAGCATCAGGCGAAACTGAGGGATTAATCAAAACAATTTTTGATGCGACCACGGGTGAGCTACTGGGTGCGCATATGATTGGGGATGGCGTGACGGAGCTTATCCATGGGTTTGTTCTTGCGAAATCTAGTGAACTTACCGAAACTGAGATTATGAATACGGTTTATCCACATCCCACGATGTCAGAAATGTTGCATGAATCCGTGTTGCAGGCCTATGAT
>CAYGTJ010000150.1:0-2870 GCA_964352755.1 uncultured Alphaproteobacteria bacterium | reverse complement strand
CAGTTGGTAGAGCAGCTGATTTGTAATCAGCGGGTCGGGGGTTCGAGTCCCTTTTCCAGCACCACGCTTTTTTAACAAGCCTGCATGTGCTGCAGTAACGTGAAACACAGTATCGTTGGAGCAAAGGGCTAAATGTCATCACTTCAAATTAGCATGTTTTGCCGGGTTCTTCGGATTATGCCGGTGGTTGCCATGATTTGGATGCTCGTATGGTGGGCCTGGTGAAAAAACCACAGCCTTCAGCATTAATTTGTTTTCACGATGTAACTGTTTGTTACGATAAAACGTGCGCCCTTCATGATATCTCGTGGGAAGTCCCCATTGGTGCACGTGTGGCCATTGTGGGGCCAAATGGCGCCGGAAAATCGACACTTCTCAAATCAATCATGGGATTTGTGCCGATGCATACAGGGTATATTCAATATCCTGGGGGGATACTCCCGCAGATGGCGTATATGCCCCAAAAAACACATCTTGATCATCATTTTCCCTTAACTGTTGCTGACGTTGTTTCTATGGGGTTGTATCCAAAATATGGTGCATTTCAAGCGATTCCTGATGAAGCCAACGACCGTGTTGTGACCGCTCTTAAGGCGGTAGGGTTAACGGGAAAATCAGATACGCCCTTGTATGCGCTGTCGGGGGGACAATTTCAACGTATGCTGTTTGCACGTCTTTTGTTGCAGGATGGGGATGTTGTTCTGTTGGATGAACCATTTTCGGCGATTGATACCCACACGAAATATGACTTAATGAAGCTTCTTGAAACGTGGAGTGAACAAGGAAAAACGATCCTCACAGTGTTGCATGACTATGAGTTGGTAAAAGAATATTTTCCCTATACATTACTGCTTGCGCGCAAATGTATTGCCTACGGTGAAACCACAAAAGTGCTGACTCAGGATAATCTGAATAAAGCGCGGGAAATTTCCGAGCAATGGGATATGTTTACCTTTGGAGGGGCAGGCGTTGCTTGATATTTTTACAGGACCTATTGAATACGCCTATTTTCGGAGTGCCTTGGCCGCCTGTATTTCCTTGTCTGTAAGTTTTACGGCACTTGGTGGCTACATTGTATTGCGTCGTATGAGTTTGATGGGTGATGCGTTGTCACATTCGGCACTTCCCGGGGTGGCGATCGGCTATGCGGTTGCGGGACTTTCATTGCCAGCAATGAGTATCGGGGGCTTTATCGCAGGGTTAATGGTGGCACTTGTTTCAGGGTATGTGTCCCGTTCCACAATTTTGAAAGAAGACGCAACGCTCGTGTCATTTTATCTGATTGCGTTGGCGCTTGGGGTGTTGATTGTAACAAAAACCGGTAGTAAGCTTGATCTAATGCATATAATGCTTGGGAATCCATTGGCCGTGGATCGCCCTGCGTTACTTTTTATTGCGACGGTGTCGTCGTTGAGTTTAACGACACTTGCGATCATATAT
The DNA here is from genome assembly GCA_964352755.1 of uncultured Alphaproteobacteria bacterium. Classification (GTDB taxonomy): domain Bacteria; phylum Pseudomonadota; class Alphaproteobacteria; order JAUHZC01; family JAUHZC01. The sequence goes on along the minus strand of CAYGTJ010000150.1, from coordinate 1,430 downwards.
CGTCCCCTTACACTTGAGTGCTTTGATCCGGAATTTATGCGATCATTGGGGTGGAACGGGAGTCGCTATTACTACATTTTTATTGTCCTCGTCGTGGCAAATTTGATCTCAGCTATTCATGCCCTTGGTACGTTGATGGCGTTGGGGTTGATGATGTTACCGGCGGTGGCTGCGCGCTTTTGGACGCAGCGCTTAGGAAGTTACCTTATCCTTAGCAGTGTGTTGAGCGTTTTTGCCTCAGTTTCGGGGCTTTACATGTCGCATTGGTTTTCACTGCCGACGGGTGCGGCCATTATTACCATGGCGGGGATGACGTATGTGGTATCGTTAGTTCTCAACATCAACCGAAATATCCATGGATAATGATGATGCTTAATTCCTTGCGTAAAATGTGTGCACTCGTGCTCTTGATCCTCTGTGGGGGTGTTCACGCCGCATCACCGCCACCAATTAAGGTGCTTGCGAGCTTTACAATTCTTGCCGACTGGGTGCGCGAGATTGGCGGCAAACATGTGATTGTTGAGAGTATTGTTGACCTTGACGAAGACCCACACGTGTTTACGCCAACACCTGAAACCGTCAAACAAGTGATGCGCTCGGATATTATTTTCTTTAATGGCCTTGGCCTTGAAGGATGGTGGCCGCGCTTGCTCAAGGCCTCAAAATATCAGGGTGATGCGATAACCGTTGCCAAATTAATGCATGTGCATTTGCATGCACACTCGTGCAGTTGTGGACATCATGATCCACACGATCCACATTTATGGCACACCGTTCCCAATGCGCGAAAATATGTACATATAATTCGTGATAGCTTGATTAAACGCAGACCTGAGCAAAAAGCGTACTTTATGAAACGATGGAAACGGTATTCGCAAAAACTTGACAAACTTGAGACCTTTATTCTTGGGCGTATTAGGACAGTTCCCGTAAAAAAACGTATCGTAATTACGGCACATGATGCGTTTAGTTACTTGGCACACTGGTTGCATCTCACCATTAAGGCACCCAGTGGTCTAAGCACCGATTCTGAGCCCTCATCAAAAGATGTCGCGGCCTTGATTGACCTGATTCGCGCAAACAATATTCGTGCCTTGTTTTTGGAAAATATGACAAATCCACGAATCATGAACCAACTCTCCCGTGAAACAAACGTGCAAATTGTGGGTGAGTTATGTTCTGATGCGTTGTCTAAGAAATATGCACCCACGTACCTTGCGATGATGCGCCACAACATTACAATCATGGTCAAAGCGATGAAACTAAACGGTTAATTAATAATGGATACGTTTGTTTGTGTTGTTGAGGTGGCACTTTGCTGTAAGGGTGAATATCTCGTGATTAAGCGGCCGTTAGGCAAACACGCCGAAGGAATGTTGGCATTCCCCGGGGAAAAGGTCGATCATGCGGATCACGTCCAGGGGCGGGAC
>CAYGTJ010000149.1:0-3078 GCA_964352755.1 uncultured Alphaproteobacteria bacterium | reverse complement strand
ATTGAGGGGCTACCCCGGCGAGTGCTCTTGAGCTAGCGGCTAACCAAGGCATCTACTCAAAGATGACAAACGGCGTAGATTACTGCACAGTGGCGGGTGAAGATTTAATCATCCAGTCTAGCGCCGCATTTTCAAGCCTGACCTTTTATATTATCGAAGCTGGTCATCTGAACTTCCACAAATAAGGGGGCGCTATGAAACGCTTATTAATTGTTCTCAGCCTAATCACAGGGCTGATGCTTTCGCCTGCGTATGCTTCCTTTTTTGGAGCTGGTGGGTTCAATGGTGGCTTTGTTAAAGCTGGTGGCGGTGTGTCATGGGCTGGGGATGTCCTCACCCTTGATAACCTTGTCTTCGCTGGTCGTGCTTGCCCGACGTGTTACACCACGTCAGATGGCAACGACATCAATGTAAACAGTGTCCTTGATGAGTCAGGTAATGACTTCCACATTGGGGCTGGTTCATCGGCTTGGTATCCTAACTATAGTCAGACTGGCTTAAGTGCAACCCAAGCTGGTTACAGTTTTGACGGGGTTGATAACAAATTACAAAAAGTCAGTGACAACGCTATCGGTGACATTGTAGAAGCTACTGATATTGTCACTGTGCATTGGTATGGTAGCTTTGATCTGGCTGGGAGTGGACACGTAGGCTTGTTTGAAGTTGGTGACGGTGGGCTAAACACTGGCGCACAAGCGTACGTACACGGCACAACTGATAACGCTATGATTCGGATGTTTCAAAAGGACGGCTCTTATAGTTATATCGAAACAAGCTTTGCTTCGTATGATGATGAAGTTCACCTCTACACGTTCGAGTTTGACTTCCCTAACGATGACATAACTATCTATGTCGACAATGTGGATATTGGCGGGACAGTAACACGAAGTGATGGGGTTTCAACGGCCGAAGAATTGCCCGATGATATTGATTCAATCAGCGTGGGGAGTCCTCACACCGGCTTTGATCCATTAGCAGTGCTTGGGATGTTAGTCATTACGGCTGACCTCTCCACCTCTGATGAACGTCAATCAATTCTTAATGTTGCCTCTGGTGGCTCATACAGTGCGCAGTTGCTACCGGCTCGGTGGGTTGTCGTTGGTGACAGTCAATCGGTAAACCCTGCTAGTGGTGGTTATGATCCGGCTTGGACTGCTATCCTTGCAACCAACAACCCAAGTATCACGGTCATCAACGAGGCAATCGCTGGTCAGACTGTGAACACCATTGACGGGGCTTATGCCTCTCAAATAGGCATCAATTACAAGAGTGGGGCTGTGAGTAATAACCTTATTATTTGTGGTGGTACTAACGATCACGCAACGGGTCGTACACCGGCACAATTAAAAGCATCAATTGATTCAATAGTATCACAAGCTGATACTACAGGTTACGACTCCATCTATGTTTGTACCGTGATGGACAGAAGCCCTGACACACACGATGCTGACATTGCCACAGGGAACGGGTTAATCACTGGTGGCAGTGGTTACACAGTGATTGATCTCGCTTCACGTACTGAGTTAGATGATGGCTCTGATACAACTTATTTCTATGATGGTGTTCACACAAAGGAAGCTGGACACGAGGCCATTCACGATGAAGTATCTAACATTACCGGCTTGAGTTTTGTTGGGGAGATTGAGTTACACAAGCAAGTGTTGAGGGTAGCGTAATGGAACATCAACGTAGTGATTTAGAAGTATTAGCGGCGGCAGTTTATGCAAAACCTGCATTCTTGGGCTTGCTTATTACGCTTGGGTCAATCGGTCGTATTTTATTGAGTGATGAGCCAATTGTTTTACGCAAGGTATTTGGTGGTATCGCAATCAGCCTGTTTTTATTCCTTCCTGTATATAGCCTTGGGGTCGGTTTTGGCTGGGATGATCACTTAGCCGCTGGGGTGGCTCTTATCTTCGCATCAGCCGGTGAAGCTGGGTATCAGATATTAATGGATATGGGGCGGAGCAAATTAAAATGAAACATCGTTTATTTTTTGATCGTGATATTAATTCTATTGAAGGCTTATTGACCCTATTACGCATTGAGGATGATGGGGAAGTTGTCCCCGTGTTTAAACGTGTCCCTGCTCGATCAGGTCAATGGGGGCATACAAAAACAAGTTGGAAGCGTGGGAAGTCACCTATCCCGTTTGGTAATCACTGGATGAGTACCACGGCTGGTAAATTATACATGGCTCCTTATGGCACTCGTTTTTATCGCATTGGTTCAGAACCGAATAACCTTGATGTCATTAAAGACAAGCGAGGGAATCAACGCACGTTGATCGGTTTGCATAAAGAGAACCAGTACAACGGTTCTGCTGGGTGCATTGTTGTGGTGAGTATGGCAATGGCCGACAAGATGTTTGATTACATCGACAGTATTAAAGAAGGTTTAATTGAGGTGATTGTATTATGACAGACGGACAGTTAAGCGGTGGCCTTTATATGACCTATCACCCATCTATTGTTGAGTGGATGAATGGAAATGTAAAAGAGCGCATTGTCATCCCCGCCGGTGGCATTACTGATTATTCATCGATCCCTGACAGCGGGTTGCTTGGCTGGGTCGCTAAAAAGTTGGGCTTTGATAAAAATGCTGAGTATTTCACCAGAGCCGGTAAAATCCATGACCCCTTATATTTTGCTTTGAAATACTGGAACGGTTTTTTACCTGATGGCTGGTTTCAATTTTACAACCCATTGAGTGAACGCTGGGAACCGATTGTTGCTTACAGATGGACACGAAAGGTAGCGGATAAAATCTGGTGTCGTGTTGCTATAGAGGATGGTTGCCCTGAAAAGATAGCTAAAAGAGGGTACAAATTCCTTCGTATTTTTGGTGGCATCCACATGAAGCTACATTAAAGACAATTTATTCTGGTAATTAACCGTGGGGATTTTGGAATGGATATTCTGGTTATAGGGGATGCACACGCTAAACCTGAGATAAGCAATGAACGCTTTGACTGGTTAGGCAAATTAATTGTAGATCGCAAACCTGATGTCGTTATTGATATTGGGGACTTTGGTGATTTCTCCGCTTTATGCAGTTATACAATGGGAACATTAGAGC
>CAYGTJ010000148.1:0-3112 GCA_964352755.1 uncultured Alphaproteobacteria bacterium | reverse complement strand
TGGTTGGTATGCCTCTTCGTTACTTGATGGAAAACGCCGGTGCCACCGTTCGGGTGGTTCATTCCCACACGCAAAACCCGCATCTCATTACACAAACTGCAGACATTGTAATTGCGGCCGCAGGAGTCCCTCACCTGGTCACGAAAGAATGGATTAAACCAGCCGCTATCGTTGTGGATGTAGGCATCACCCGCCGAGGAAAAGATCTCGTTGGGGATGTTGACTTTGAGGCCGTTGCCCCGATCAGTTCATACATTTCCCCAGTCCCCGGAGGTGTAGGCCCGATGACAGTTCAAACATTGTTGCAAAACATATTAAATTTACATAGGATAAATTCTTAATAAAAATAAGAATTATATGTGTTTATTTAATTTTATATCCTTTGCACTTATAAATATCGTCTTGTTATCATCACATATGCGCGCAAGCCTAAGTGAGGCAACACCCGAAACACCCCCGGCCGCAGCAGCAAGTGCGTCGAGTGCTGCGACACCCCTAGAGACACCCTCCGCGCCACGTGCTACACCCGCACCTATCAGATATGATTGTGCAATGTTGAGAAGCCTCCCGCGACCTGACAACCATGATGAGATTCTTGCGAAGCATGGCGTTACCATTCCTGATAAATCGTCAGACACCCCCCCACTTGCACATTCTGCCGAATGCTATGTATGGCTCTTCGATCGGGGGGCGCTTCGCCCACCTTTACTTGAGGTATTTACGAAGTACGCAGGCAATAGTCGCAAAAAGTCAGCGGCAGATAGTGCCGTTATGCACACACTCATTATGGGCAAAGCCCCCGAGGGATATGATGATACATGTGAACTCATTCCCCGGGTTTTAGCACTGAGAGATCTTTTTTATGTTGAGTACCCACACTATTTTTGTGATGGATTTTGCCAAGCCGTATTAACACCAGCACAACCAAGTATGGTCTCCCTAAAACACAAGGGATTCACTGAAGAATGCCCTGGATATCAATCGCGTGTTGCACTTTACGCCGCTGCCAAATCCTTCCCCTTGGGCACATCACCTGAGGGTATATTTGCTGGACATATTTCTTTTATTCCTCGCCAAATACCTAATCCTTCTTCTGCAATCATGCAGCCAGCGCCTCCATCAGACACTGTGGAAAGTGTGTTACATAGGTTTAGCCATATCTTTTCCGGCAGTTTGCCATGTGGTCTCTCACGCGTATCTTTCCACCCACTCCTTCACGCACATGATGTGACACCCTGACGACTTACCACCAGGTGATCCGCAAGAATCAATCCCACGGCCGAACATGCCGTGCGCAACCGTTTGGTGAATTCACGATCGGCATCTGACGGAGTTGGATCGCCACTTGGGTGATTATGCAACAGAATGAGGGCTGTGGCCTTATACTGCACACCTAAACGGATAAGATTTGCACACTCAACATGCACCCGATCACATAAACCAGATTCCGACAAAAATTCGTAAAGCAACCGCCCCTGGCCATCAACGTAGAGACACCGTACGTGTTCTTCTGTCAGATTCGCCATCAACGGTTGTGCATAGGAAACAACAGCTTGGGAGGATGCAAAAATCTTTTCCTCCGATGTATCCTGCCAGAGGCTAGAACTCAAACACAGATGCATGAGGGCTTGAAATCGTTCGGAAACAATCGTTGCATCATTACGTGCGGCAAACAAAACGTTTCGCAATGACTGGTGGTCTTGAATCAAGGTTTTGGCTTCTTTTTTCGTATCCTGGCGGGGGCGAACAAACGTCAGTAATAACTCTAACCGTTCGTAATTCTGAAGGGTGTGAAGCCCATTTTCCAACATACGGCGGCGTAATCGCCCACGATGCCCGGCATTAAAATCTGACATACATTCATGTGTGAATGAAACATGAGACTACCTATAAAACCGCTTATGCATCAACGCAAGGGAGGGTTGCCAGAACGGACAAAACCCCGGCGAAATACATGTATCGAGAGCGTTAGCCCACTATTTGAATATGCTTGAAAATGCCGGATTGAGTAAGCCCGAGTTTGGTAATATTTTTGTATAAATGTATATAGTAAACGTCTTTGGCTATATCATGGTCAAAGAAGTTACGCATGGGTTTTATCCCCTAATTGTGCTTCTAAGGCATAGGCGTGCATATTATTTTTAATGTGCGAAAGAAGGTGGTTTTTAACAATTTCAATATTTTTTGTAGCTTTACATCGGGCATTATAATAAAGATACATTCCTGAGTTTTCAGACGTGATGTCTGGCAAAATACGGACAATTTCTTTTGGTTTTGTCATGCGAACATAAGCAATTGAAACAGGCGCAATTCCATGTCCATTCAATAAGGCCTGGTATCGTCCATCATTGGAATTCAATTCCATGCTAGCTTTTCGACAATGTCCTTTGGTTCCAATACCATAGCTTAGGTGCCAATTTACACCTTGATGATCCTGATATTCTTCGTTATTCAGCGCGAGGAGCGAATGTTTTTCAAGTTCATGAATATTTGTGGGAACGCCCAAGCGTTCAACATATTTTTTGCTCGCATAAAGGCCTTGAACCTGATCAAACAAGCGAATTTTTTCGACCTCATCGTTGTCTATTGAATAGAGTGAAATAAGAATATCTGATTCAAAAACATCAACTGGGTTTGTTTCACTCTTTGTTTTTAAGTATATATCTGGATGTTTTTCATTAAATCCACTGAGAGCCATGGGAAGCCAGCTAGTGATAAGTGATTGGGTTCCTAAAATACTCACTTCTTTAGCTTTTTCACCCACCAAGGCATGGGCGTCTTTCAAGGCGGCATCACCGATGTGGAGGACTTCTTTACATGATTCGATGTAACGCGCACCCTGTTTCGTGGGGGTCATTTCATGAAACCCGCGCTCAAATATTAACAGACCGGTGCGCTCTTCGGCCATTTGAATACGCCTCGACATGGCGGATTGGGTGAGGCCGAGTTTTTCCCCAGCTTTGGTAATATTTTTGTATAAATAGACATAGTAAACGGCTTTCGCTGTATCGTGGTCAAAGAAGTTACGCATAGTTCAAAGTATTTATGTTCATATGTCATATCTATATTACTGTATAATCATAATGCAAACTTTTTCTTATTTATGGGAGGT
>CAYGTJ010000147.1:0-3113 GCA_964352755.1 uncultured Alphaproteobacteria bacterium | reverse complement strand
GTATAAGCTTGACGGGGGCATTGATCACATGCTTTTGGATGAGGCACAGGACACATCTCACCAACAGTGGCGCTTGATTACCAGTCTCCTGGAGGAGTTTTTCAGTGGAAGTGATGCCGATCGTCATCGAACCCTTTTTGTTGTTGGTGATGTAAAACAATCTATTTACGGATTTCAAGGTGCAGATCCCCAAGGATTCATTGCCAATCGTGGACGATTCAAACAAACGTTTCTTGAAACGTCTCAGCGCTGGCAGGACATCCCGTTGAATATTTCGTTTCGCTCCGCACCCGCAGTTTTGCAGGCCGTTGATCAGGTTTTTGCTGATCCATCCATCGCAAGGCAACTTGGTGAATCCGGAACGATCAGCCACATACCTTTTCGTCAACAAATCCCTGGGCGTGTTGAGGTTTGGCCGCTTGCGCACGCCCCCGATGCCAAAGAAGAGGATTTCTCGGCATGGAATGCGCCCACGCATTCGCACACAGATATTACCGAATCAAGTAGTGTTCTTGCTGAAAAACTGGCCACGACGATTGCCCAGTGGGTGCGGGAGGGACGATGGGTGTCGGCTAAAAATCGTGCAATTCAGCCCCAGGACATCATGATTCTTGTCCAACGCCGCAGCCGTTTTGTGGGCAAGCTTGTGAATTGTTTGCGGGCACATAAGGTTCCCGTTGAGGGCGAAGATCGTTATGAATTAAGTGATCACCCTGTCGTTGTGGATATCCTAAACCTAATAGAGGTGTGCTGTCTTTCGGAAAATGATCTTGCGCTTGCGTGCACATTGAAATCACCCTTTGGGGGATGCGATGACCGGGACTTGATCAATATTCGGTCATGTCCTGGGGATTCATTATGGAAACAGCTGCAGGCATCGACCTACACCGATATCGCAGCATGGCTTAATGATCTTTACGGAAAATCCAAATCCATGCGTCCGTTTGAATTCCTCATGCATATGTTTCATCAGGGTGAGGGAATGTCCCGGTTGAAGGCGCGTTTTGGCAATAACGTCACTGACGTTTGCAGTGATCTACTGGGTCTTGTGGAGCAGTTCGAAGTCAGTGAAGTTCCCACACTTTCTAATTTTATTACATGGATTCAAGCGACGAACACAGTGGTTTCCCGCGGACAAAGCAATCACATTTATGGGGTGCGCATCATGACGGTGCACGGATCAAAAGGATTACAAGCCCCGGTGGTGATTCTTGCGGATACGGTGCGTGTACCGTCTGAAGTTGATTCGTTGCGATTGGATGAATCAGGTGCATTGGTTTATTTGCCCTCAGCCACGAGCCGTCCAAAGGTGTTGCAACCCTTATATGAAAAAGCCCATGCAGAAATGATCGCGGAGTATTATCGTTTGCTTTACGTGGCAATGACCCGGGCAGAGGATGCCTTGATTGTATGTGGGTGGCAGCCAAAGAAAAACACAAATTATGATAAGTCTTGGTATCATCATATCCATACACAGCTTGGAAAAGTGGGCGATTGTAACGATAGTGTCATTACTCTTGGTGGGGATGTGACCTATGGAGAACCGATTAAAAAAGCCCATCAACCAACGATTGATCCTCCTGGGTTTCTTAATGTGATTCCTTCGTGTGAGCCCTCAACACCGGCTATGCTGTCGCCGTCTCAGCTAACGCGTCATCTTTTTGCGCCAACGCAATTGACCCAGGTTGTGGCTCAACCCTCAGCATCAACAAATGTATCTGCCAAAGAAAAGGGTATCCGGTTGCATCGGTTGTTTGAACTTTGGCCACATCTCAATGAAACAGCAAAGCAAGCACTTGCATCTGAGGATGAAATCGCCAAGGTCGCGGGCATTTATTCAGACAAACGTTTTGTGCGTTTTTTCGGTACATCTTATCATACGGAGGTTGAACTGCGTGGCTGCATCGATGACAAACCAATCGTTGCCATTATTGACCGCATGAGTGTTGATGATCAAGGTGTGTGGTTCCTGGATTATAAAACAACCCAAAAGCCCGTGAATTCGGGTGATGAATTGCCGGATTATTTGCTGGGGCAAATGGGATGTTATGCTGATTTACTGGGGCACTTGTATCCGGGAAAACATATTCAAGGATTTATCCTTTGGACGAAAAATCAAACGTTAACCGAAGTTCCCTTGGCGCCTGCACAAAAGGTTTTTCGTGATCTCTTGTCATCACACCAATGGCCACACGTTAAGGGAGATGAGGTTGCGGACATCGAACCAGAAAGTGGTGATATCGGTGCCTAAATAGAAAAAGATACGTCGTCTTCTCTCAGAGCATCTCTAGTACCAGATGACGCGCGTGACACAGCGTCTGGTAATACCTCAGAACCAACTGTTGGTGTGGGGGTTCTGTCTTCGTGCGTGTTCGCGGCTACAGCAACGTCAAGAGCTGTATCAGGTGCTGTTGATTTCGATTCATCAGATTCACCCATAGAAAGACGGGCGCGAGAACTCGGTTCGCCCTTGGGTAATCCACCTAATCGCGTAAGGTGCGCCTCAGCAACAGGTGTTGTCGTTGAAAGAGAAGGCCTAACCCTGTAGACTGGTGTTCCTGCGCTGGACTTTGCCGCAGCTCTTAGGCCGGCAGCAGCACCAGGAACCGCAACCCCATCACGTTTGGTGTAAGCTAGACGCTCCTGGGCTTCTTGCGCAAGTGTTTGGAAGCGTTTTGTAAATGTTCCCATACGAAACCCACGACTGCTGGACGAGGATGATTCTTTGGCGTCGCCGGAACATGATGCGGCAGCTGCTGCCGATACTATTGAATCGACAGAATCTACATCTGGAATGTCACGACGAAGTGATCGCGGCTGTGTCGTGGCTGCGCGCGCCATCGCGGGTGCTGCCATTGTATCTCTTCGTGCGCGTCGACCCTGATGTCTTTCGCGCTGAGATGAATCGTCAGGTTCAGGCAACGATACTTTTACGACAAAGTTCAAGGCTTCGCCACTCACGGGGTCAAACCCCCCATAAATTAAGGCAAATAAATCCTCTTGACCAGAGTCGGGATCTGTTCTGACCAGTAATTTCATGTGTTCACGGTGTACGGCCTCATCAATGCGATCAAAAAATGCTTGACCAAATTTTCCGGTACGCCGTGCTGCCC